>PAKC01000079.1 GCA_002706205.1 Halobacteriovoraceae bacterium | reverse complement strand
ATCGGGTTAAATTCTTGACACTCCCAATAATACTTGAAGCCATCGTGCTTCATAATATCAGTCATAACTGTCTGAGAGTCAGGTCCGCCAAATAAATCAACAAAGAAAACACCATCATCCTTTAATGCAGACCTTACACGTTTAAAATAATCAACAAGCTGTTTTCTTTCTTTAAAAATATAATATGAAAAATTAAAAGCAAAACAGATATCAACTTTTGGAGTTTCAGCATTTAAAACATTTTCTAATAAATAATGAACTCTTTTTTGCGCTTCCTGATCTAATTTCGTCACATGATGCTTTTTCCCATACTCAACTGGCTCTGGATCTAAATCAATGCCCCATGCTTCATGTTTTGGGCTTTGAGCGACCCATTCACAACTGATAGCAGCCGTCCCACAAAAATCTTCCCTTAGGGTTGTTGCTTTTCTTCCCCTAATTTCTTGAAATTTTTCGTTAAAAAATTCCACTTCATTGGAAGGGTTTTGAACACTTTTTTCATAATACCAATATTTATTAAAAGTTTTTGGGGGATTTTGACTCATATTTTTTAACCTTCTGTTGATTTTAGAAGATTCTAATCAAATTGCTTAAAAAAGAAAAGTTAAAAGGCTAAAGAAAAGGCCTCAAAATTTGAGGCCTTTTTATTAAGATTTGAGTATATCGTTAAAAATAAAGAGAGTTTCCTCTATAACTGGATCTTTTTGTAACTCTTCTTTAAACTCTTTAAAATTATCCTTATCAACATCTGTTTTTAATTTTTGAGTGCTTTTAACAAGCACATTTTCATTTATGTCATCTAATTTGTACTTTTCAGAGACTTCTCTGGCCTCTTTTCTGTAAGCATCCATCGCTTTCAAAGTAATTGTTCTTTTAGAGTCATTTTTTCGTTCTTTAGACCAATTAACACTCTTAACGATCTTTTGAAACCTCTTATCCTTTTTTACTCTTTTTTCACTATTTACCTTAAGCTTAGAGATATTATATTTTGTCTTTTTCCATTTCTCAAAGTCTGTCGACTTTATTTCTCTATAAGGAATCGCAAAATCTAAAGAACGCTCTCCAGTATCAAGATAGCCATACTCATCAGGTAAAACGATATGAGGCTTAATCCCCCTAAACTGAGTTGACATACCATTAATTCGATAAAACATATCCGTGGTAATTTTCATTGCCCCAATCGGACCTATCAGCCTAGCATAAATCGGATTGATATAATCTGTAAGATTCACTATAGCTTGAACTGTCCCCTTACCATGTGTCTGCTCACTCGTCCCTACAACAACAGCGCGATCATAATCCTTTAAAGCCCCCGCAACAATCTCAGAAGCCGAAGCACTAAATCTGTTGATAAGAACGACAAGAGGTTTGTCCCAATAAGTTTTACCATCTGTATCTTCATGGACTTTAGCCGCACCTCTATTTTTTACCTGAACAATCGGTCCCTCATCTATAAAGAGTCCTCCCATCAGTGTTGCATCAACAAGGGCCCCTCCTCCATTATTTCTAAGATTAAGCACGATACCGTCAACACCTTGTTTTTTTAACTTAATAATCTCTCTTTTCACATCTTCTGAGCTATTTCTGCCATTTGGATCTTGAAAGTCTCGATAAAATTTTGGAACGTGAATATAACCAATTTTTTGCTTAAGATCTTTATGCTCAATAATAGTACTTTTAACATAAGCCTCTTCTAATACCACCTGATCACGAACAATCGAAATAACCTTTGTTGTGCCATCAGGCCTTCGAACTTTTAAAATAACAGTTGTCCCTTTAGGTCCTCTGATAAGTTTTACTGCATCTCTAATACTCATATCAACAATATCTACTGGGTCTTCATCTTCTTGTCCTACCGCAAGAATAGTATCCTCTGCCTGTAATTCTTTTCCTCTCCACGAGGCACTTCCTGGAATAATTCTTTCAACTTTGATAAAAGAACCTTCCTCACGTAATAAAGCTCCAATACCTTCTAGCTTTCCACTCATATCTATATCGAAGTCTTCTTTATCTTCAGGCATAAGATAAACAGTATGCGGATCATAAACACGTGTGATTGCATTATAAAACTTATCTAAACGATCGCTTTGTCTTTCTTCTTGTAAACGTTTAAAGACTCGATGATATCTTTTTGCAATTTTCTCTCTTGCCTCTTTCATCAATTCTTTATAAGTTTTTTTCTTTTCTTTCTTTTTACTCTTTTTGGCCGTTTTCTTTTTCTTATCTTCTTTATCTTCTTGACCTATGCCATCTTGTTCATCTTTTAATTCAAAGTACTTCATTAAAACTTCTAGTTTAACAAGCTTTCTCCATCTTTCTTTAAGTTCATCCTCATCATCAACAAAGTCTCTTTTTTCAGCATCAGTTTCGTAAGTTTCATTTTTTGTATAATCAAAGTCTTTTTTCAAAAGTTTTTCAACATGTTTTTCAATCATGGGAACTCTTTTAGTCATAATCTTTTGAGTAATCTTCACAATAGACAAGTCGCCAACCTTTAATTGGTCATCGAATTTTTTTTCTTGCTCTTCTAGTTTTTCAACATCATCTTCAGTAAAAAACTGCTTACCATAGTCAACTCGCTCTAAATAAAGCTTAAATGCTTTTTCAGATAAATCATCATTCACTTTTTTGTGTAAATAATGTAGGTTTTCTAAAACCTTTTCTAATATCCCTCCCACAACAACATTTTTATCAATTTGGGGTGTGATTCTTTCTGTTATGGCCCCCAAAGGAGATGATTGTTTTAATTTTTTTTCATCAAGTTGAGAAACCTTTTCCTTTGCGGCACAAGCACTTGCACCACACAATGTTAAAGTACAAAATAACAACAATAACTTCATTTTATATCCTTTATTTAAAACTCTCTTTTAAGTTCCTAATTATTTTTTTAACTATATTGATTTTTTCTTTTTCATGTGTACATATCTTTTGTTTTTCTCCTCTTAAACTTAAGGAGTATGCCTTTTTACAGTTTTTCTCTGAAGACTTTCCCATCATGTATTTTAAAGTAATAAATTTATCTACAAAGTTATCATCAACTCTTCTTGCTTCATCACCAGAGACTTTTACACTTTTATCTACTTTATTTTTCTTTTGAATCTGAAAGTTAAACTGTCCACTCGAAGAAGAAACCATTTCATATATAATATTGGATTTGTTTATTTTTTCACTGATAGAAAAAATTCTTTTTTGTCCGCGCAGATCATTATTATCTGACTTCTCCTGAGACATTGCCAACAAGCTTAAAGTTAAAAAAATTACAAAAGTTAATATTTTAGTCATGCGNTTCAAAACCTTAAATAATAACGCCATTGTTTCATTTTATAATTGATTGATTTCACTGGCCATTATATAAATTAAATATGTCCATCTATTCGGTTTTTAAGCATTTAGCCTTTAAGTTTGATCCAGAATTTATTCATGATCACTCTATAAAGCTCGCAGCAGGGGCTCCACAAATAACCAAGTTTTTCGCTCCCCTATCAAAAAAACCACAATACCACCTAAACCAACATGGGCTAAACTGGAGTTTTCCAGTTGGTCTTGCCGCAGGTTTTGATAAAAATGCTATTTCCATAAAATTTTTTGAAAATCTAGGTTTTGGTGCAGTTGAAATTGGAACTGTCACAAAAGAGCCTCAACAAGGAAACCCAAAACCCAGAGTTTTTCGTCATGCTGCTCAAAAGAGTTTACGTAATGCAATGGGCTTTCCAAATCTTGGCAGTGAACTCATCTTAAAAAATGTAAAGAAACAAAAACCAAATATGCAAACTTGTCTGGGTGTTAACATAGGGAAAAATAAAGAAACTTCTCCAGAAAAGACTCCCCAAGAATATAGCTATCTTTATAAAGAATTTGCGCCTTTAGCTGATTACCTGGTTGTCAATATTTCATCACCGAATACACCAGGTCTTAGAGACTTTCAAAAAAAGGAGCTACTCACTCCCATCATGACAGCTTTAGCTGAAGTCCAAAAAGAAATATATAAACCTATCTTTATAAAAATAGCTCCCGACTTATCTTATGATGAGTTAAGAATGATTTGTGAACTCTCCAAAGAGTTTTCTTTTTCAGGTGTAATTGCAACCAATACCACTCTCCAACACGACCTTGGTAAAGGAGGAGTTTCTGGAGAGCTTATTAAACCCTTTGCTCAAAAAATTCGCAATCAGGCCTGTTCTATTTTAGCTGAAGACCCCAAGCAAATGATTATAGGTGTAGGTGGAATTGACTCTTATGCCGAAATAAAAGACTTCTGGAAACAGGGGGGAAGTTTTGTTCAAGTTTATACAGGACTCATCTATCAAGGTCCTGCCTTGCTAAAAAATATTGCTCTTGCCATCGACGAAGACATGAAAAAATATCAAGTTTCTAATGTAGAGGAACTCATCCAAGCCATTAAACAAAAGAGCTGAACTTCTTTAACACAACATCCAAAACCTTTTTTATATTTTTAGTATAAGGTGGATAAAAATAATGAAGTCCCCAATTTGACTTTCTTTTTAAAACAGCACGAATATTCGACATTTCCTCAAAGCCATGGAAGCCATGATATCTACCAATCCCACTATTTCCTGCACCTCCAAAAGGCAAAGAAGAACTCGCCACATGTAAAATAGTTTCGTTTACAGAATAACCCCCACTCGATGTTTGTTGTCTTATTTTCTCTATAAACTCTTTCGATCTTGAAAAAGCATACAAAGATAAAGGATTATCCTTGGCATTAATAAAGGCTACCATTTGCTCACAGTCGTCAACTTTAATAAGAGGAAGTATTGGTCCAAAAATCTCTTCTTGCATCACCCTCATCTCATTATGAACACCACTTAAAAGAGTCGGCTCCAATTTTCTTTCGTTTAGCTTATGCCCTCCGTACTCAATAATGGCCCCCATTTTTTTTGCTTCTTCAATAAGCTCATTTAAGCGTTCAAAATGGGAGTCATTAATAATTTGGCAATAATCATCATTACTCTCAATATTAGGATATAAGTTTTGGATCTCTTTTTTTAAAAGTTGAACCAAGTCATCATAAATATCTTTGTGGGCCAAGATATAGTCGGGAGCAACACAAGTTTGACCTGCATTAACAAACTTTCCCCAAGCTATCTTTTTTGCAGCATCTTCTAGATCAACCTGTGAATCAATAACAACTGGAGACTTTCCTCCTAACTCCAATCCTACACTCGCCAGATGCTGACTCGCTTTATTCATAACAATTTTTCCAACAGGAGTACTTCCTGTAAAAAAGATATGATCAAAATTTTTATCTAATAAAGCCTGAGTTTCTTTAACTTCTCCCTCAATTAGAACAACCTCATGGCTTTCAAAAACATCACTAATAAGTTGTCTGAGTATCTCATTTGTCTTAGGTGTAAATTCTGAAGGTTTAAGAATAACAGTGTTGCCTGCACTAAAAGCAGTAAGCATAGGATAAAGTGCCAACTGAAAAGGATAGTTCCAAGGGGAAATAACAAGAACATTTCCTTTGGCTTCATAATGAATATATGTTTTTGCCCCTAAAAAAAATAAATTATTTGAAATCTTTTTAGGCTTTGACCATTTATGTAAGGACTTAATCGTATAATTAATCATGGAGATGACTGGAAAAATTTCTGTCAAAATAGTCTCAGCTTCAGCCTTTGAAAAGTCTTCCTTAAGAGCGAGCTCAATTTGCCCCTGTCGTTTTACAATGGCTTGTTTAAACTTTCTAAGCTTAGCAATACGATATTTTACCGTCGTATTTTTTTGAATATTTTTATGTTTTTTTTGCAACTCAACAAAATGGTCTATTTTTTCTTGAAATTCGGACACAATCATTCCTTTAATATTGTAAGTTTTTCAATTTATTTTCCCAAATATACACTGATTTCATAGCGAATGCTAATAATTGACATATTGCTTTCAAAATGAAAATTATCTGCTATATTTTCTGCAATGAATAACGAGAAAACTATGACACATAAGCTATGGGATAAAATTGGAATATGTGCTTCTGGACTATGCCTTGTGCATTGTCTTGCAACTCCAATTCTCCTTCTTTTATTCCCTGCAACAACAATGAGTGGGCTTATCGACTCCCACTTATTTCATATTATCTTTGCTTTTATCGTCGTCAGTTCAATTTTTATTGCTGTTTATCCAAATTGTCACAAACATGGGCATAAAGATATTATTGCTTTGGCCATCATTGGAGCAGGCCTAATTTTGAGTGCTCTTTTTTTACATGATTTTCCAATTATATACGGCCATGGGCTGACCATGCTTGGCTCAATTCTACTTATTATAGCTCATTTAAAAAACATGAAGGTGCGCCATGGTAAATGCGAAAATGACGAAACGCACTGTTCTCATTAAAAATAAGTAATATTATGACAAAAGATAAACGTCCAGATATTTATCTTCTTGGTTTACCTCATTTTAATAGTGCAAATGATAAAGTTAACTCGTGCTCATTATTTCAGGATATAAGCTCAAAGCGTAGACAATCAGAAATTCAAGAACTAGTAGATAAACTTGTAACAATTAATTTCCAATCAATCTGTGTGGAAATGCTGGATCAAAAAAAGCTTGAACATGAATATAAGCTTTATTTACAAACAGGATATTTGCCCAATACAAATGAAATATACGAAATAGCCTTTAAGCTGGCCAAAGCAAAGCAACTAAAAAATATTTATGCCTGTGATCATAAACTTCCAATGGGTAAGTTTTCTATTCCTGAGCCCAAACTTCTCAGCTCTTGGGAGAAAAACTTTCAAGAACAGCTCAAAAAAACTTACGCTAAAAGTTTACTTAATACGATTCAACTTCTGAATACCACTGATCATAGCTTTATTTACAAAAGTATTTTTTTAAAAGGAGCTCAAGAAGAAGAAAAAGCTATAATGAAGTGGTATCAAAGAAATTTAAAAATTCTTAAAAATATAATGTCTTATTCTACAGATTCACCAACACTTGTGATGATTGGCGCGGGACACCTATACATACTAACTCATTTAGCTCACTCATTAGACCTTAATATTAAACAAATTACTCTACTTGATTAATTTTTTTTTAGTTTTCTCTTTAGACAAATCCTGATTTCTTGCCCCTAAAAATTGATTTATGTTAATCTAAATGCTTCAAATTTATATAAACCTAAGGAGTATAAAATGAAAACAATTGGTTACGCTTCTCATTCAGCAAAAGATGATCTCGTGCCTTTTCACTTTGAAAGAAGAGACCTCAGAGAAAACGATGTCGCAATAGAAATACTATACAGCGGAGTCTGCCACTCTGACCTCCATACGATTAAAGGAGATTGGGGAGAGCAACCTTATCCTTTAATACCAGGACATGAAATCATTGGGCGTGTCTTGGAGGTCGGACCAAAAGTTAAAAAATTTAAGACAGGAGATAATGTTGGAGTTGGCTGTATGGTCGATAGCTGTCAAACTTGTGATCAATGCGAAAGCGGTGAAGAACAATATTGTAGAAATGGAATGACTGCAACTTATGGCTCTCAAGACCGTATTTCTGGGGAAACAACCCAAGGAGGATACTCAAAACATATTGTTGTTCGTGAAGAATTTGTTGTTAGTGTCTCTGATAAATTAAAGCTATCTCATGCGGCACCAATCCTTTGTGCAGGAATAACAACTTACTCGCCTCTAAAAAAGTGGAATATTCAAAAAGGCAGTAGAGTTGGTGTAATTGGCCTGGGAGGACTAGGACATATGGGAGTCAAACTCGCCGTCGCCATGGGAGCTGAAGTTACAGTTATTAGCCGATCAAACAAAAAAGAAGATAGTGCAAAAGCACTCGGCGCAAAAGGAATACTTGTTTCAACTGATGAAAATGCAATGCAGGCTGCTGCAGGCTCTTTTGATTTTATTCTTGATACAGTTCCGGTCAAACACGACTTCAATACTTATACACCATTACTAGATGTTGATGGAACTTTAGTTCTTGTCGGTCAAATTGGTTTTATGGATGAGCCTCTTACAGTTCCCCTTGTTATGGGACGAAGGAGAATTGCTGGTTCACTCATTGGTGGAGTCGCTGAAACTCAAGAAGTTCTCGACTTTTGCGCTGAGCACGATATTCATCCAGTCTGTGAAATCATTAAAATGGAAGAAGTAAACTCTGCATGGGATAAACTTCTCAACGAGAACCCAGATCATCGCTATGTTATAGATATGAGTACTTTAAGTCTCAACTAATAGAGAAAAAAAAGCCCCGTGACAAACGGGGCTTTTGTATTTTTAATCTCAATAAAGAATAACTATGATCTAATTTTTCTTGTTCTAAATTTCTTGTTGAATTTCTCAACTCTTCCTTCAGTATCAAGAATTTTCTGAGTTCCTGTATAGAATGGGTGTGAAGCTGAAGATATATCAACCTTAATATAAGGAACTGTTTTTCCTTCCCACTCAATAGTTTCTTTTGTTGCAATTGTAGATCTTGTTAAAACCTTAAAATCAACAGAGATATCGTGAAATAAAACTTCTCTGTATTCTGGGTGAATGTCTTTTTTCATAAGCTATATCCTATTTTCAAATTCTTTCGTAATAAAAAAAAGTACGACAGAATTTAATATTACTGATGACATAAGTCAATATTATATTTATCTTTTATTAAACTTACTTACCACTGTCTTTAATTATTTTAATCACTTGGGCTTCAGTTAACTTTTTTACTTTCTCCAAGTCTTTTAATTCATCTGGCAGAGCATAGTTTTTAGTTCCCGCCTTTACATAAAGTCCATATTTGCCATCTACAATTTTGACGGATTTCTTTAGCTCTTCTAACCTTCCAAAATCCTTGACAACAGTCCCACCACGGCCAAATTTAGGCATTTTTAAAATTTCAACTGCTCGCTCCAAACCAACTGTATAAACATCATCTTCTTTTTTTAGAGATCGGAATTCGCCATCATGCATAACATAAGGACCAAATTTTCCATTATTAACCTGAACAAGTTTACCTGTCTCAGGGTGATTTCCTAATTCCCTAGGTAAAGAAAGCAACTTAACAGCTGTTTCCATATCAATTGTCTTTGGCGTCATCCCTTTAGGTAAAGAAGCTCGCCTAGGCTTGGGATTATCATCGGTTTTCTCCCCTTGCTGTAAATAAGGTCCATATCTTCCTACCAAACAGAAAATGGGCTCTCCATTGTCTGGATGATGTCCAATTGGTTCAGGTCCTCTTTTACTCATCTCGATTAATTCATCAATGTCTGAATCTTTAAGGTCCGCTGGCGCAATATCTTCAGGAATAGAAGCATGAACTTCATCTTTTCCTTTACCGTGTGAAATAACATAAGGTCCAAAACGGCCAACCTTAACATCAACAACTCCATTCGTTCCCTCAAGATGAATAGTTCTGGACTCTTCTGGCTTAATTTCTTTTTCTTTATCTTCAACTTTTTGTTTAAGGCCATTTTTACCTTTATAAAAGTTTTTAAGGTATTTTAAATAATCAACTTCTCCCACTGCAATAAGATCCAGTTTTTCCTCCATCTCACTGGTAAAACCATAGTCGACAAAACTTTCAAAATATTTTTCTAATAATTGAACAACTGCCATCCCAGTAAAAGATGGAACTAACGCACTTCCCTCTTTGCGAACATAACCACGATCTTGAATCGTTCCAATAATGGTCGCATATGTTGAAGGACGTCCAACTCCCTCTTTTTCCAATCGCTGAACCAAAGAAGCTTCAGTAAATCTTGCAGGAGGTTTTGTCTCATGAGGTAAGGCATCTAAATCTTTACAATTAACTTTTTGCCCCTCTTTCATAACTGGAAGAATGAGTTCCTTGTCATCAAGAGCTTTATCAGGATCATCACTTCCTTCAACATAAACTCTTAAAAAACCAGGAAAGACAATCCGAGAGCCATTGGCATTAAATTGATTACCATCAACCTCTATTTTTACTGACATATTCGCTTTAGTCGCCTCTTTCATTTGAGAGGCTAAAGTTCTTTTCCATATAAGCTCATACAATTGTTTTTCTTTACCTGTAAGCCCTGTTTTATCTGGATGCGTAAATTCCGCTCCAGCTGGCCTAATCGCTTCGTGAGCTTCTTGAGCACCCTTTGTTTTAGCAGCAAATTGCCTCACTTTATCTGACAAATAATCTTTTCCAAAAAGGCTTTCAACTTCAGACCTGGCCCCTTCAACAGCTTCTTTAGATAGGTTAGGAGAATCAGTTCTCATATAAGTAATCAAACCTTCCTCATAAAGCTTTTGAGCTGTACGCATCGTTTGTTTGGCACTCATCCCTAGTTTTCGAACCCCCTCCATTTGAAGAGAGGAAGTTATAAAAGGTTTAGTTGGGTGTGTTTTACTTTCTTTTTCTTCAACAGAAAGAACTTTCCACTCACCTTTTTTAAGTTTTTGCTGAAGCTCTTTTGCTTTTTTTTCATCAATTAAAGCGATATCTTTTTTAACAAGCTTTCCTGTATCGGGATCAAAATCTTTACCAGAAGCAATTCGCTTGCCTCCAACATAAGTTAGTTTAGCCTCAAATTCTTTTTTATCGGCCACTAAAGCTGCTTTTAAATCCCAATATTCAGATTTCACAAACTTACGTCGCTCACGCTCTCTTTCCACAATAAAACGTAGCCCTGTAGATTGAACTCGTCCCGCACTAAGTCCATAAGCTATCTTTTTCCAAATAAGTGGAGATAAAGTATAACCATATAAACGATCTAAAATTCTTCTCGCCTCTTGTGCTTTGACTAATTTCTCATCTAGTTGTCTTGTATCTTCTAATGCTTTTTGAATCGCCGACTTAGTAATCTCGTGAAAAACCATTCGTTTAACTGGAATCTTAGGCTTTAGAAGCTCCATTAAATGCCAAGAAATACTCTCTCCCTCACGATCCTCATCCGTTGCAAGATAGATTTCTTTACACGTTTTCATATGCTTACGAAGACCCGTCACAATTTTAGACTTCCCTTTTGGAATGACGTAAAGGGGTTCAAAGTTTTTCTCTACATTAACACCGAGCTTGGCCCAATCCTCTTTTTTGAGTTTCGCAGGAATATCTGAGGCTGACTGAGGAAGATCTCGCACATGCCCCATACTCGCTTCAACAATATAATTTTTAGGTAAAAACTTTCTAATTGTTTTTGCTTTTGTTGGAGACTCAACTATAACTAAATATTTATCCATGACAAATCCATTTTAAATGTTAGGCATTTTAAGGAGTAAATGTATTTTTTACGATCGTCAACTTTTGCCCAGAAAATATTTTAAGCATGATAACCACGCTAAGCAGCAAAAAAGAGACAGAACAAGTATTATCTTTCGTCTTGTACCTCAATAAGATCAAAGCTATCCTATTGAGATAAAAAACAAAGATATTTTTATGTTAATCAATTTTTTAACAAGATTATTTACCTTTTTCTCCTACTTTCCAATTTTAAAAGACTTTTTTAAGTTTTTTTATTTTAGAGGGCTTAGAAAAATTAAAACCCACTATCTCAACAATCCTAATATTGTAGATATCATTCTGACTTCATCTTTGAAATCAAAAAACTTTATTTATGGACACAGCGACTTCAATTTTCTCATTATTGTCCATAATAATTATCATCCCAAAAAAGCTTTAAATGAATTTAGAGATTTTGTTGCCGGACATCTCGACTTACGCTTAACTGTAAAAACGGACTACATCCCAATTCTAACGCGCAGTGAGCTAAACACAGATGTTATCAAAAGTTTCTTAATCCGTAACTCATATAAGGATCAGATTAGATGGCAATCTATCCTTAAAAATAAAAACTATACTTTTAATTTAAGAAAGCAAGACTATTTTGCTACCAGTTATAGTGCCTTTCAAAACTTAGATTATTACTTATTAAAGGAAGGAAACCACCACCATCGCAGATCTAAAGTTAAAAATGTTGCAAGATCCCTCAAAAGTCTATCCAAAATTTACCCCCAAGACTTTTTTTTGACTGCCAAATGGTCAAAAGTGATCAAAAAAGAATTGCTTTCTCCTTTTTACGGAAAAATCTTTCCTCATCAATTCTCTAGAGAGACATGGAAAATTTTAGCAAACAAACCCAAAGCAAATTCTTCAGAAAAGGTGAACACGTTACCTTATTTTAATCTACCTTCTCATTTTCTAAAAAGTCTTTATCAAATTAATGAACTAGAATTTATTGATGATATAAGTTTGACTCCCTCTTTAATCCAAAAAGATGAACATTCTCTCACGGGAAAAGTATTTCTTGATCTTCACTTTAATCATAAACTTACTTTAAAAAACAACTTTGCAATGGCCTTAAAGCTAGAACGAAAAATCAAAGAGCTTGAAAGCATTGAACTTAAAATCAGAATACGTTATACAACAGATAAACTCTACACCTTACAAAACATAAACTGTTTGTACCCTTTTCCCCTAGAACCTCTTTTTAGACTCAAGAACACTTTTTCGTTAAAACAACGAGAATATCATTTTGATATTCAAAAAGACTATATTATTCGAGCTTCGATCCACTTTCTTATAACTCAGTTTATGCGCTTCAGGTCCCTAGAGCAGAAAACAGACCTTATTGGGTCAAAGTTTATTAAGTCACTTAACCTTATGTATAAGTATTACCTTTTGGTCACTTACTTAGAGACCCAAAAGTTCAGTTTGGCCTATAATGAACAAGAGATTAGAAAATGCCTCACTCCTCAGTTCTCAAATATAAGCGCCAGCTCAGAGGTTACAGAGCAAGACTGGCTTATTATAAAGTCCCAACTTCTTTATCTTCTTAAAAAAATTAGAAATCAACTTATTAAGTTTGACCCAAATCTAAAAGCTTTACGCTTTTAATGAAAACACTCCATGGCTTTTTGCTCATCTTGAACAAGAATTTGTTTTAAAACACGAGGCTGAGTTCCCATATCAAAGGTTAACTTATAAATCGTCCCCAAGCGGGAAATGGTCATTGAATATCTTTGCTGAGCTTCAAATATTTTTTTAAAGTCTGTAATATCTTGTTTTAGAATTCTCATATCATTTATCGCCAAAATCTCATCTTTAGCATTTATGCCAGCTTTAAAAGCTGGTCCATCAAGATGCACCTTTTCAACAACGACTCGTTCCCCTTGATAACTAAAATCAACACCTAAATATGGAGCTTTTTCTTCTTCCCATAAAAACTTCATACCAAATTTTTCATAATAAGACTCAAAGTCGATATCTTCAGTTGTAGAAATTCTCAACTCAAACCGCTCTCTAATTTCTTTGCCTCCAATTTCTTCAATCATTTCCATGACTTCTTTTGTTTCCATTCCGACTTGAGGATTATCCAGATAGCGCTTCCAAAGAGTATCTAACAAATCATTAATATTCTTTCCTGCTTGTTTGAAGTCAAAATGTAACGTACTAAAAACAAGCCCTCCTTTAAGATAGTAACTAATTGAAGAGTTTAAAGAGTTCTCATCAGGACGATATAGCTTGACCCAAGCGTTAAAAGAAGACTGTTCTAATGAATGAAATTTTTTACCTGGAGTCGAAAAATATCTTTTAAGATTGTTGGTTTGCATTTTTAGATATTCTTCTAATGTACACAAGCCTGAACGCAAGACAAAAAGTTCATCCATAAAGCTTGTTAATCCCTCAGTTAACCAATGCATGGTTGTATAGGCTTCGTTCTGATAATCAAAAGGTCCTAGCTCCTTAGGTCTAATTCTTTTGACATTCCAAGTATGAAAATATTCATGGGCAACAAGGGCCAGCCAATTCACATACATCTGTCTATCTACAAGTTTTCTTCCGTCAAAATGTAAGGCGGTAGAGTTTTTATGCTCTAAACCTCCATAAAGATTGCGTTTGAAATGAGTAATAAACATATACTTCTCATAGGGAATAGAAGAAAAATGTCCTGAAACAGTCTCTACAATTTTTTGAATATCTTTTTTTAAATCATTCTTATGAGGGTAGCTTTCACCATACCAGACCAAGTGATGCTCCTTCCCCTCATGCATAAATCCATCTGATTCATGACAACCAATTTCAACAGGACAATCAATCAAATCATCATAAGTCTTCGCCTGATAAATAAAGCGACTTCTTTCTTGGGAAATATCTTCTAAACTAGTGTGAAGCTTCGCCCACAAAGGAGAAAATTTAAACTCAATTTGAGGAGCTTCTTGATCCCCCTTTATTCCTAATAAATAAGAAGGTCCATGTAAAAAAGCATGAGACTCATCGACATGGGATGTCCTAACAGTTAACTCATGACAATAAATATCATATTCCACCTGTAAAGCTTCAAAAGATGACTTAAGAGGAGTTTTCTCTAAGTCAATTTTCCAAGTATTTTTAGTCGTTTGTTCAAAATAAACAAACTCTCCTTTATCAGTTAAAACTCTCATACTTCTTATATTTTTTGCGTATTCGCGCATAAGATAAGATCCAGGAGACCAACTTGGTAAAAAACACTCAATCTGCTGTTGATTGGCCACCTTAAAGCTTACTCGCACTTTAACAATATGTGTCTTAGGCTCCATGACCTCTACAAAATATTTAACACTCATAAAATTCTCCCATATTCTGATTGCACTGATCGTTAAAAATGTTATAACAATAGCGAAAATGAAAGACTAGGGCCAGCATGACAAAGAATTCACAAGAAAAGTTTAAGCTTGAAATAACCGAGGCTGCTTTTAGGCAGGCCAAGTTAATTCTTGAAAATGACTTTACACTTAAAAACTCAAAACTAAGATTATCTATTGATGGAAAAGAATGTCATGGTTTTACTTATGCTTTAGGCTTTACCCAGCCAACAGACAAAGACATTCTCATTGAGCTCAATACAGACCAAGGGGAAATAGAACTTTTAATGGACCCATTTGTGGCCCATTATTGTTATGCAGGAAAAATTGATTATATTTTTGACCCAGAAAATGACTTAGAAGGTTTTCAGTTTCAAAATGAAAATGAAAAAAAATATCGCGGTAAGTTTTTTAAAAAAGAATCGATGGCCCCTGATCCTCAAAGCCTATAAACATTTTCTTTTTCCAATTAAATAATGTCCACTTTCACACAAAGTAAGCTTTATATGTTCTTTAAAGTCTAGACTAAATTTATAAATTTTTTCTCGCAAAGATTTTTCATTTTCTGTCTTATTTAAAAAAGGCCATTTTACAACAATAGAAACAACTGTTTCTGATGCATTAAGCCCAAAATGCAATCCCTCTTCATTTTGCGCAGGTAGAGCACCATAAGAATAGGAAACGACTTGTCTTCTCGTTTCTATACCTTTTTTTGTTCTGACTTTTAATATAACTGTTGCATTTAATCCATGATAATTAGCATCTTTGCCTCTTAAAAAAATTCTTAAGCTTCTTCGCTCGGAAATATCCATATTATTTTCAAATAAATAAACTCGCGGTGAAAGGTTTTCATCTCTGATTTGAGAACGGCCGGTTAAAATATCCATTTTCCCATCTTGATTAAAGTCAGCCACAACAGTAGAAATAGGATTAATAATTTCTACTCCATACTCATAAGACTTATTTGTAAATGAATGGTCGGCTTGTTGCTCAAAGACAATTAATTTAGAGTGAGGAGGATACCCAGAGTTATCAACAATAAGATCTTGTAAACCATCATTGTTTAAATCAACCCAAACAGCTCTACGATCAGCTTGATGCCAATTTGGATCATAGCTATCTAAAAAGTATTCAGTTCGATAAAATTGTGGAGGAAATTTAAGCGATCTTCCAGTAAGCAGGCTGGATCGATCAACATCCTGCCCATCATAATTATGCGAAAGCTCACCTAAAAAAACATCCATAATTCCATCGTTATTATAGTCGGTACACGCAATAGCAAAACTTCTTCCACTACCTTGCTTATTTAAAAGCCCCTCAGGATCTCCAGCATAACCTGCGCTCAGAGCATAGTCTTGATAATATCTTTTCTGGGTTTGATAATTATACTTATTCATCCACATTTTATTCTGATATCTATTCGTTGAGGTCGTAAGAATATCTGGATAACCGTTCTGATCCATATCACAAACCTGGACACTATAGGTAGGAGTGGCATTAACTCTCATTGTTTTATCCGAGTTTTGCTTTAACTCACCTAACAATATACCTGACTTATCTTGATACTTTGAACCTAACTTCTTATAAAAACGATCAGAAACTGGTATTAAGTTATCTTTGTATTTTTTAAACCAATTTCCCATAAAGAGATCTAAGTCTCCATCTAAATCATAGTCTACCAGACCGACTGATGTCGTAGGATAGGCGTTATCAAAAACTTCTTTTCTAATAAATTGCACCCGACCTTCCCTCTTAACTCCTTGATAAAATTTCAAAGGCTCCCGTGACATTTCTGTTTCCTGATTCAAAACTCCAGCAATGACATCAACAACTCCGTCTTTATCAAGATCGTAAAAAAGCAAAAAAGATGCTTTTAAACTGTCAGCAAATAAGCTCACTGTTTTTTCAAAGCGCTTATTTTGCGAGTTGAAAAGATAAAACTCTGGCTGGGCATAAAAAGAAGGAATAACAACTAAATCTGAAAAATTATCGCCATTTAAATCAACAACATTGATATTATAAGCTTTGATCCCTTCTAGGCCATACTCAAACGTCTTGTCTGTGAATTTTGCTCCAGTATTTATCTTATCTTTTGAGTCAACTTGATCCTCTTGTGTATCTAAAACGATATTTTTTTCTGCGGAGTTATTATGCTTATGAACCTTTGTAGCGCAGGAAAAACAGATAAGAGCAAGAAAGATAAAAAAACATGGCTTCATAATAAAAATTTTAACCTATTTTTTTATGTTCGCATAAACTATTTGTCATTTACTTGAGTAGATGACAAGGGTAAGTTTTTCTATCCTTTTACTTGCACAATGTTAATATTTCTAAGAAAATGAATTGATGAGTAAAATTCGTAACTTGTTTAAAAAATTCTCTAAAAAAAATAAAAACTCTCAAGATTCCTTTGAGCAGGAAGAAGAATACGAGGAAATAGACCAAACTGATTTAGTCCAAGAAAATCCTGAAGCCACAACATCTTCAGCTGAGCTTGATGACTTTGAAGAGTATGATGAGGTTGGAGAAGAAACCGTTATTATGGACACGAATGATCCAAACAATGAACTTCTTCCCCATAGATCCAAGCCTGAAGAGAGCGAAGTTCCTTCAAAAGATGATTTAGAGTTTCCCCAAGAAATCAAGCGACCTGTGACTCAAAAAGAGACAACTGATCCCCCACAAGAAAATTCAAATGCCCCCATAACTCCCAAAATACCAACAGAAGAGGCAGACTCAACTCCTTCTGCCTCGGAAGAACCTTCTGATCAAGAATCAACCGACGCTCATGAGCAATACACTGAGCATACAAATACGGGCACTGAAAGTATCGACTTAGAAACCGATCAAATCAGCATAAAAGACCGTCTAGACCACTTAAAAACTCGTACAATTGATCGCTTTAGAACTTTTAACAAGAAAGATTTAAACAAAGCCTATAAAACTCCTAAGAAACCTAAGCTTAAAATTGATCTCAATCAATTTAAATCGAGTGCCAACCAGATTAACTGGTCCCATTTACCCAATTTATTTTTTAATCGATCAAATCGCCAAAAAATACATCATATCTTTCAACTTCTCATCCTTACAATCATTGTTTATGGTACGGCACATCTCATTGGAGAAATGATTAATCCTGGAAATGACTACACATTATTATCTAACAAAAAATTTATTACCTTTGATGAGAATAAGTCACTTACACAAAATGATGTTAATGAAATTAAAACGGCCAATGTGTTTAAAACCGAACAAGTAAAAGTTAAAAAAGATGATAAAAAGCCGGTTATAAATCAAGACAAAGTTTGTTTGACAGCCTCCAAGAAGTCTAGTGCCAATGTCAAACTTATCAATACAATAGTGTTACAGGATTCCGTCAAATCAATTGCAAGCGTTCAACTGCGTAGTAGTAGAGACCCTAAAAAAATTAGAGAGGGAGAAACAATACTAGGCAAAATTAAAATAGACAAAATTGATCGTCAAAAGCTTATTGTAAAAAACTTAACGACGGGTGAGTGTGAATCCATAGAAAATGAAACAGCAAATAGAAGAAGACGTAAATCTCCAATCGCGGTTTTAAGCCCGAAGAAAAGTCAAGAATACAAACAACAACTAAAACAAATTGAAGGTATTAAAAATGATGGTAACAATTTTATGATTGAAAAATCATTTTTAAAGTCGAAGCTTTCTGATATTAACAGCCTACTTACCCAAGCACGTGGAATACCTATTCGTAATCCAGATGGAACACTTTCATTTAAAATTGTTGATATTGAACCAGGAGGAGTTTTCGCTCACCTAGGTGTCCAGAATAATGACGTTATTTCACAAATTAATGGGCAAAATATTAAAAATATGAATCAAATAATGAACTTCTTTGGAAAGATTCAAAATATGTCAAAATTAAATTTACTTATTCAACGCTCAGGAGAAGAAGTTCAACAAAACTACACGATTAAGTAGAAGGATTAGTTTTTTATGAAAAGAGTAACATGGAAGAACTCAACAAAAAACATTTTAGCAATAACAATCATATTGCAAATGACCACTCCTATTGGTTTTGCTCAATTTAAAGACTTTAAATCAAAATCACGTTTTAATACAAATAAAAATGACTCTCAAAAAAATCAAAATTTTTCTGATGATGATAACAATAAAAAAGCTTTTGGAAAAAGAACCCAGAAACTCCCTCCTATGCCGGACTCAAAATATGTAAATCTAAACTTAGAAACGGCTTTTGGCCCAGAAATTGTAAAAACATTTGATTTTCCAGACTCTGATATCATGGAGCTTACAAAGTTTATGCAAGAATTGACAGGCATCAATCTTATCTTAGATAAAGATGTTAAGGGAAAAGTTTCAATTACGGCCCCCACTCCAATTACTGTAGGTGATGCTTGGAAAGCCTATTTAGCCGCGTTAAATATGGCCGGTTTTACACTGGTTCAATCAGGTGCTTTTTACAAGATTATTAATGCCAGAGACGTAAGATACGTCCCTACTAAAATTTATACCGGCTCTTATACTCCAGATACCGAATCTCATATCATGAAAATTATGGCCTTAAAAAATGTTGATGCGGCAGAAATATCTCGTAACTTTCGTCCTTTTATGTCTCGATATGGAAGGATCATAGATATCAAACAAACAAATACCATTATTATCTCAGATACAGGCGCAAATATCGCCCGATTAGAAAAGCTCATTAAATTTCTAGATGTTCCAGGACATGAAGAAAGTTTACAAATTATTCCCGTTAAAAACTCATCCGCACAAGAAATTGCCAAACTTCTTGATGAAATTTTACAAGGAGGAGGTTCTAGTTCAAGTAGACGAACTGTTAGACGCTCTAAAAGATTCTCAAAATCAAGCTCAAGCTCTACTGGTAGTCAAAATATTTCTAAAATTATTGCTGAGCCTCGAACAAACTCTATTATCGCCATGGCCAATTCTGCTGGAGCTCAAGAATTACGATCTCTTATCAAAAAACTTGACGTTAAATTCAGCTCTAATCAAGCAGATAAAATCCATGTTCATTATCTTAACTATGGAAATGCAGAAGAACTTGCTAAGACTTTATCTAACTTAGTTTCTGGAGCTCAGGCTTCAGGTAATGCCAGAAGCTCTAACAATAATAGAAGAAGTTTTATCTCACGTGGAAACGAAGGAAGCACTCTTTTTAATGGCGAAGTTAAAATAACAGCAGATAAAAATAATAACGCTTTAGTTGTCACTGCCGCCCCTACAGATTGGTTAACCATGAAAAATGTTATTGCTAAACTCGATATCCCAAGAGACCAGGTATATGTAGAAGGTCTTATTATGGAAACAAGTGTAACAAAGGTTCGCGGCTTTGGTGTTGAATTTGTAGGTGCCTACGGACAAGGAAATGCCCAAAGAGGTGGCTTTACCAACAATAATGGTATATTCGACTTACTTTCAGGGAATCCAACTAATCTTTCTGGTTTTTTTGCAGGAATTGGTGGACCAGAAAAAGGCTCACGAACAGTAAAAATTGGTGAAAATGAATTAAAAATCAATAGTGTCAATGCTCTTATTAGGGCCATTGCATCTAACTCAAATACTAATGTTTTAGCCACACCTCAGATTCTTGCCATGGATAATACCGATGCTGAATTTGAAGTTGGGGCAACAGTTCCAGTCAAACAACAAAACACAAACGCTAACGGAACAACATCAGAAACATTTGATAAACAAGAAGCCAAGTTAAGTTTAAAAATTACACCTCAAATTAATAAAGCGACTCGCTTTGTAAAATTAAAAATTAATCAAAGTATAAATGACTTTGTTGGAGAACTCGATACATCTGGAAATGGACAAGCAACGACAACCAGATCTGCTGTAACAGAAGTCATGGTTCGTGATAGAGACACAGTTGCCATGGGTGGACTTTTACGCGATCGAGAAACTGTTAGTTTTAATAAAGTACCTCTTCTAGGAGATATTCCTGTCTTGGGTTGGTTATTTAAAAGTAAACAAAGAAGAGTTGATAAGGTTAATTTACTCTTTTTTCTCACTCCGAGAATTATTTCTCCATATGATAATCAAGCTGCAGCGAACTCTTTAAAGGCACTTGAGGACAGAGCGGATAACTTAAAAAATATCATTGATGAAGAAAACCCTGACCCCCATAAAAATATGACCGATCGTTTAGTTAAAAAGATTCAAAAACAAAAAGAAGGCCCTCTTTTTGATAATTCAGATAATAAATATCTCCAAACAAATGAAGAAGTTGAAGGGATTGGTCCCACTGAGGATGTTCCCAACTATAAAGAAATAGAAGCTGAAATCAATAAAAATAAAACAAACTAAGGTTCACAATGAAAATTAAAGATGCTCATTTGGCCAATGTAGAAACACATAAGAAAAAAATCGGAGAACTCTTACTCCAGTACACTTCTTTGACGGAGGAACAATTAGATGAAGCCCTTCGCATCCAAAAAGAAGATCATCAACTCTTAGGTGATATCCTGTTGAAAAAAAATTATATTCATCCTCATGACATCATTAAAGTTCTTTGTCATCAAATCGATATTCCGTATTTGCCTGAAATAAAGATCGATGAAATTAATCCTGAAATTGTTTCTGAAATTTCAATCAACTATGCAAAACATCACGAAATACTGCCTTTGTATGAGACAGAACATTCTATAACAATTGCTATGAGTGACCCTTTTGACTTTAATGCCATTAATGATTTAAGTGGTATCTTTAAAAAGAAAGTTCATATTGTTGTCTCTACCCCACTTAAAATTCAAGATGCTATAAACAAGGTCTATGAAAAGGCCAATCAAAACTTAGTTGACTCTATTGAGGACGAATTTGAAGAAAATCTTGACCTTGATGGCCCCATAGATATTTTAGATGCTTCAGCTGATGAAGCACCAGTTATTCGTTTTGTGAACTCAATTATTTTTCGTGCAGTAAAAGAAAAAGCTTCAGATATTCATATCGAGCCTTATGAAAAAGAAGTCGTCTATCGCTTTCGCGTGAATCGAGTCATGAAAGAAATTTTAAGACAACCCAAAAAAACTCATGCAGCTGTAAGCTCAAGAATTAAAGTCATGGCCAAACTAGATATTGCTGAAAAAAGACTTCCCCAGGATGGAAGAATTAAAATCAAAATAGCCGGTAAAGATATTGATATTCGTCTAAGTACGGTCCCTGTTCAAAATGGGGAAAGAATCGTTATGAGGGTCTTAGAGAAAACCAATACTGTTCTAGAGCTAGAAAAACTGGGCTTTCATGGCAAAACTTTACAAGGCCTAAAAGAGCTCTCGACCAAAAAACATGGAGTTCTTTATGTGACAGGTCCTACTGGGCATGGAAAAACAACTACTCTTTTTGCCGTACTGGATCGTATGAATACACCTGATCGTATGATTATTACGGTGGAAGATCCTGTTGAATATGAAATTGCTGGGATCTCTCAAATTCAAGTTAACTCCAAAATCGATTTAAGTTTTGCCCGCGCGCTAAGAGCTATTTTAAGACAAAACCCAGATGTGGTTATGGTCGGGGAAACAAGAGATCAAGAAACGGCAGAAATGGCAATTCAAGCCTCATTAACCGGTCACTTTGTTCTGTCCACACTCCATACCAATGATGCTGCTTCGGCACCAACACGACTTATTGATATGGGAGTACAACCCTTTTTAATCTCCTCTTCATTAGTAGGAGTTCTCGCCCAAAGATTGGTCAGAACTTTGTGTGATCATTGTAAAACGCCCACACAATTATCTGATTATGAAATGCAAATGCTTGATATAGAAAAAGTTCCAAAAAATGCAACGATCTTCAAACCCTCGGGATGTGAGAAATGCTCTCAATCAGGATACTCAGGAATGACCGTTGTTGCTGAGCTTTTACTTATCACAGATAAAATTCGAAGTCTTATCTTAAGTAAAGCCGATGCCTCAAAAATTAAAAAAGCGGCCATAGAAGAAGGAATGACTTCGCTTTCTATGGATTCATTGCAAAAAATATTTTTAGGAATCACTTCAGTTGAAGAAGTTCTTAGGGCCATTATTTCAGAAGCAGATGAAGAGAATTAATTATGCCTATTTATGAATACAAAGGATTAACTAAAACAGGAAAAGAGGTCAAAAACACTCTAACAGCTGAAAGCATCATTCAAGCTAAGCATCGCGCTAAGTCTGAAGGAATTATGCTACTTGAGATTAAAGAAAAAAAATCCAAAGGGCAAAACTCTGGCAGTAGCTTCAAAATTGGAAAAAAAATAAATGTTGAAGACCTCGCTCTTATGACAAGGCAATTGGCCACTTTAGTTCGTGCCAAGATTCAAATTGTTGAAGCCCTTGCAGCTTTACAAGATCAAGTCGAAAATGAACATCTCAAAGTCATCCTTTCTGAACTTAAGCAAGACGTCAATGAAGGAGCTTCTTTGGCCAAAGCATTGGGAAAACATCCTAAAACTTTTAATAATGTTTATGTCAATATGGTTGAAGCTGGAGAGGAGTCTGGGACTTTAGAAGTTGTTCTGTTACGTTTGGCAGATTTTACTGAGGCCCAAATGAAACTTATTAATAAAATTAAAGGGGCCATGATGTACCCCATTATCATGATGCTTGTGGGAACTGCACTTATTAGTGGTATATTTATCTTTGTCATTCCTAAACTTGCAAAGATATTTGTTTCTATGAAAATGGAGCTTCCTGTTCCTACTAAAATTTGTATTGCGGTTTCAAACTATATGCAGGCTTATTGGTGGAGTATCCCCCTTATCCTCTTTAGCAGTTTTTGGTTATTCAATAAATGGAAAGAGTCACCAAAGGGAAAGCTAAAATGGCATTCATTTACTTTAAAAGCTCCCGTCTTTGGGACAATTGTTAAAATGATTAATGTCAGTAGATTTTGCTCAACATTGGCCACGCTCCTCAGTTCAGGTGTTCCTATTTTGGTTTCTTTAAAAATAGTTAAAAACTTAATTGCCAATGTGCATATGCAAGAAGCCGTAGAAAATGCTAAAGAAGCCGTTCAAGAAGGGGCATCGATGGCCACTCCCCTTAGCGAAAGTGGACATTTTCCAAGTATGGTCACTCATATGATTACTTTAGGAGAACGCTCAGGTGAGTTAGAAGAAATGCTTGCAATTGTTTCGGAAAATTATGAAGAGCAGGTAGACTCTAAAATCAATGGGCTAACCACGACACTGGAGCCTATTATGATTATTGGCATGGGAATAACTGTTTTATTTATTGTACTTTCTGTTATAATGCCAATGATGCAATTGAATCAAGCTAGATAATGCAAGGAGGCATATAAATGTTCAAGCGAGAAATGAAAACTGTTCTCAAATCTCAACATGGGATGAGTTTAATTGAGATCTTAATTGCCATCACTCTATTAGGTGTTGTTGGTACATTGGTTGTGAGTAATGTTATTGATAGTCTTCGAGAAGGTGAAACTAACTCCACAAAAATTCAAATAAAATCTCTTGGAAAAATCCTCTTAGACTATAAAAGGAAATGTGGAGCTTTTCCAACGACAGATCAAGGGCTAGATGCCTTAGTACAAGCTCCTA
>PAKC01000078.1 GCA_002706205.1 Halobacteriovoraceae bacterium | reverse complement strand
TTTTATTCGACATCATTTTCTCTATGTTGAGTTTTATATGACATTTATCAAACTGAGTGGTAAATTTCTAGCATGAAAAAGAAATTCTTTACTTTGATATCTGTTTATTTTTTATTGTTCTCGTGTGCATCGTGGAGATCTGAGAATTTTTCAGAGTATACTGCAATTCCAGATGAGATTAAAGAGTTATCTGGTCGTCCAAATATAAGTCTGTCATTAACTCGGTATGATATTTATGAAAATGGGAAAAAGGTTGAAAAAGAACCGAATAGGGAAGAAGAGAAAAAACTATTAGATCAAATGAAAACTCTCTATGGAGAATCAAAACTTTTTAACTTGGTCGATGAGGATAGTCCAAGCAAAGATATTACTGTAGAAATTTCGGTAACGGAAAGATTTCAGAGCAATACTGCAATGACATTTTTAACGGCTTTTACTCTTTATCTCATTCCTAGGAAAACTCAAAGAACTTTTGTTTTTAATACAAAGTTTATAGATAAGAAAAAACAGTTATTAGGTATGGTAGAGAAAATGGACTCTATTGTTACTTGGCATCAATTTTTTATGCTATTTGCTATGCCTTTTGCCACAGCTTCAGATGCACGTGATGGGATCATTAATGATCTTACACAATATACAATTACCGAAGCTCATCAAAACGGTTATTTCGTTGAACTTAGTGAATGAAGAAATTTTTCAAGCTGATCTAATCCATTCTTTATTTGAAGGCAATTTTCTTCAACAAAGTATTTATCTATTTGTTTGGATTTTTTAGCCGCCTCTAAAACCTTAGCTCCATCATAGTCTACAAAAGCAGCTCTTGCTGTTAAAGATTCTTTTGGGTAATAAAAATCCTCTCCAGGAAGAACAGCAATTTGGTAATTTTCTAGAAGATAATTACAAAGGTCTAGGCTTGTTTTTATTCCTAGTTTAGATAGTTCTTTTTTATAGTAATCGAAGGAAATAAAAAGATAAAAAGCACCTTGAGGTTTTGGAGAGTCAATATTCATTGCTTTAAGTCTTTCATAAAAATAATGCCCGCATGCTTTATGAATTTTTGTATAAATTTTTACTTCTTGAATAACCTCAGGACTTTTATCCCAGGCTTTGATCGCTGCATATTGGATAGGGGCTGCGACAGCGCTAAATGTTTCGCTAATCATCGCCTTAAGTGGAGAAATGATCTCTGAGATTTGATGGGGAATGATCATGTAGCCTAATCTATAGCCCCCAGCAGAATGAGCTTTAGAAAGACCTCCTGTGACAATTGTTCTTTCAGGATAAAAGCGAGACAGACTTGTTGAGCGTTGATGTTCAAAGTTAATTTGGCCGTAGATTTCATCGGAGATAACTAGGACTTTATGCTTTCTTAGGACAATCGCCAACTCTGCGAGTTCATCATCAGAATAAACTTGCCCTGTCGGATTTGAAGGCGAGTTTAAAATGAGGATTTTTTGTACTGACTTAAGTTTCTTACAGTGATCATCTAATTCTTGAGGTTGAACTTTATAATCATTTTTTCTTTGAGTTAAAAGAATGCTACCAACATCACCTTTTAGGTCAATTTGGGGGCCATAACTGACCCAACTTGGAGCAGGAATGATGACTTTTCCCTCTAAAAGGTAAAGGAGTTGAAAAATGAGTTCCTTACTTCCTGGTCCAATGAAAATATTTTCTGGGTTTACAGGGAAAGAAAATTCCTGAGAGTAATAGTCGGCTACTGTCTTTCTTAATTCTTCTAGCCCAAGTGTGGGAAGATATTCTTTATGGGAAACCCTGTTTTTTAATTCTTCTTGAATCGCTTGCGGTATTGGAAAAGGAGATTGTCCAAAGCCCCAGTGGTAGATGTCCTTGCCTTTTGATTTAAGGTATTTTGCTTTTTGGTTGATCGCCAAAGTTGCACTTTCTTTTACGTTGAGTACATTTTTATTAATTTGAATTTCAGGCATTGGAAACTTCCTTATTTTGAATTTTGTCTTATTTTATCTAAATATGAAAAATAATTACAATGATTTCTTGAAGTATATGCACAGATTTTTTAAACTTAAATATAGATTAATTTTTGTGAGGTTAAAATATGAAGTGGTATCAAAAACTGCATTGGAAAATTATTATCGGTATGATTCTTGGTTTAGGCTGGGGGATTTTAGCATCAGTTATGGGGTGGCAGCAGTTTACGATCGATTGGATCAGTCCTTGGGGAAAAATCTTTATTAATATGCTCAAGCTTATTGCTGTTCCTTTAGTCTTAACATCTCTCATTGTAGGTGTCGCTTCATTATCAGATATTAAGAAACTATCGCGAATGGGTGGAAAAACGATTCTTATATACTTATGTACCACTGCAATTGCTGTAACGATTGGGCTGTTATCTGTAAATATATTACAGCCAGGGAAAAGTATTCCAAAAGAGCTTACAGATAAGCTTCAAAAAAGTTATCAGGCCAAAGTGGCCGACAAAGAATCAAATGCAAAAAAGGCAAAAGAAAGAGGACCTTTGCAGCCCATTGTAGAAATGGTTCCTGAAAATATTGTTGAATCAGCTGGTAATAATAGAAATATGCTTCAGGTGGTTATTGTTGCCATTTTATTTGGAATTGCTTTAATTCAAATTGAGAACTCAAAGTCTGACCAACTTGTGAGTATTTTAGATAATGCCAATGAAGTTGTCTTAAAAGTAGTTGATATGGCGATGTTATTAGCTCCTTTTGGAGTCTTCTCTTTGTTGGCCAATACTATTGTTTCAGTTGCTGGAGATGATATTGGCCAAATTGGTGAGCTTTTATCGGCATTAGGCTTTTACTGTTTTGTTGTTGTCCTGGCTTTGTTATTACATGCTGGAGTCACGTTTCCTTTGATTATAAAGTTTTTGACCCCAATGAAGTTAAAAACGTTTTTTAAAGGAATTGGACCAGCTCAATTATTGGCCTTTTCCACAAGTTCAAGTGGAGCAACGTTACCAGTAACAATGGAAAGATGTGAAAAAAATCTAGGTGTTGAAGAAGAAGTAACTTCTTTTGTTTTGCCTTTAGGGTCAACAATAAATATGGATGGTACAGCTCTTTATCAAGCAGTGGCGGCAGTCTTTATTGCTCAAGCAACAGGAATTGATTTAACATTTGGAAATCAACTGACAATTATTTTTACAGCAGTTTTAGCCTCTGTTGGTACAGTTGCAATACCTGGTGCTGGTATTATTATGCTGCTTATTGTTTTAGAGGCGATTGGTGTACCTAGTGCAGGTATTGCTTTAATCTTGGGGGTTGATCGAATATTAGATATGTTAAGGACTACTGTTAATGTGACGGGAGATGCAGCTGTATGTGTTTTAGTTGCAAATCAGGAAGGTCAACTTGGAGAGCCTCATCTTTCAGATGCTGATGAGCCACACTTTGTGATGAGCAGGAAAAATTAAGATATTTTCATACTTATTTTAGTAAAATTTAGGGAGCGATAAGCTCCCTTTTTACATTTCCTTAATCCTTACTTGGTAGTCTTAGAGATAAGAAATGATAACCTGTGAGGAAATGATGAATTTAAAGTTTAAGAGTTTTAAATATTCAAAGGATGTAGTTTTAGATGCCTTGAGAGTTTATATTGGAGTTGCCTTGGTAGGAAAAGGAATTTATTTTATTCAAAATTTAAATGAATTATTTGAGTTAACAAATACAGCTGTTTCTTATGGGGACTTTATTCTCTCACATTATATCATTTTTGCTCATATTGTTGGTGGACTTTGTATTACCTTTGGACTTTTAACTCGAATGGCCATATTGGCCAATATGCCAATACTTTTTGGAGCGATTGCCTTTGTACATTTACAAGAAGGTTTTTTTACTCCTGCTCAAGGTCTTGAGGTTTCAATGCTCGTGTTTTTCTTACTTTGTGTAGGGCTCTATCATGGTTCAGGAAGATGGTCTGTAGATTATTATATTAATAAAAACTCTGATTATGGCCCTGATGAGGATAATGTTTTGAGCTTTTCTGATTACCTCTCAACTAAAAAAATGTATTCAGATAAAAAGAGTGAAGAAGAGGAACATGAGAAAAAGTCTGCTTAAGTAGGTGAGCTTTTAACTAGGTTTTATGTTTAAAGTGAGTTGACACATATCCCGATAGGGAAATATGAAATATTTTATAAAGCTAAATATTTCATTGTCTAAAAGGCAGTGGATGTCAGCTGTGTTTATTTTTTTTTGTGCCTTTAGTACATTATTATTTAATGATAGAGGAAGGATTCATAAAGAAATTTCTCAAGTTCATGATGAACATAAAAATGCAAAAATTATTTCAAAGCTTTATCTTGAGTATTGTCTTAGTCGTGTTGTCGATCGAGGTAAGTGTATCTTTAGTAAACCATTTTTTTTGCTAAAGCAAAAAAATAGAAATTATGATAAAAGTAAGCAGCATCTTGATGATCTACTGGCCGACATGGGGAAAGAATTTAAACAAAAAGAGCATTATGAGCAGTTCTATATTAAGTTAATCAATAAAGAGAAAGAAATAGTTCTTCTTCCCTCTTATAAAGAGTATCAAAATTATCAAAAAGAGGTCTTGCAAAAGCTTCATGCTAGATTTAGTGATTTTAAATTGGCTTCAAAATATAACTATGATGTCTTAAGTTTATTAAATTCTCTTTTCTTACCATCTCATGCTTTTCAAACGGTATGGAGCATTTTTCTTTTATTTCTTTTTTCACCTTATGTTGAACAAAAACAAGGAAGTGTTTTATTTGTTCTCATAAATTTGACCCTGCCAATGAGTCTATTGTTATATTATGTGAGAACACTTAGTTTTGATTCTATAAGCTTTGTGAGTGCTCAAGGGGTCTTGATAAGTTTCATTTTGGGGCAAGTGTTGGGGTTTTTCAGTCGTTATAGCTTGGAGCTGACAAAACGAAAACATCAAGCTTTGTTTTCTCTACGCCTAATTTATATCATTCCTTTATTTTATCTTATACAAGAGCTTATGCTTAACTTCCTTTCACCTTCTTTAGTTCCTCATCGAGTTCATTTTATTGCTTTTGTTACAGGTTTAACTTTTTCTATGCTAATAAAAAAAATGGACGGACTACCTGAAGGCTTTCTTTTTAAGTCAGAACTAAAGGAGTTTTCTTGGCTAAAGTCTCAAAAGGATAACAATCTGAAAATTAATGGAATGTATCATCTGATTAAAGCAAATCCACTCAATCAAATGGCTCGAGAAGACTTAGTCAGTGAAATGACACAAATGCCGTCAAGTTTGTTAAGAGAAAAAGAGTTTATTTTGAATGAGGTTTTGGCTGATTATTTAGTATACTGTTTAAGAAAGAGAAAATTCAAATTATCTTTAACGGCTTTAGAAAGTCTTCCGGATACTTGTTTTAGTTCATCTTTTTTTAAAAGAGTTAGCTCAAAAAGCTTTTTCTCTTTTTTTCTTTGGTGTCAAAAGAATGCATCGAACTTATTGTTTTTGAATTTAATTAGAATTTATTATGAGGTTTATTATGATTCTAAAAGATGTCTTGAGTGTGAATCTTTTGCTTTTCATTTTCTCAAAAATAAATACGTTGAATTAAAAACGAGAATTGATGACTTAAGTCAGGGAGCTCGCTCAGTTGTCTTGAGAGATATGTGTTTAAATATTAGACTTGACTCTAAGAAGGTATTGGAATGAAGAATTTAAGAAGAGCATTTGTTTTGTGTTTGTTGAGTTTTTTGAGTTGCTCAAAGAATAAAGGAACAGTTTTTATTTTTAAACAATGGCACTTGTCACCCAATCAAGATACGACGAGTAAAGAATTAGCGAAAGAATTGCCCCAGTTTATCAATCAAAAAGATATCTTTTTAAAAACAAAGGCTTTAGTTGAGTCTCACAAAACAGACCTTATCATTGCTGAAGGATGTGAAGGAGAGATTAATAAAGATTTTTCTGAGTCCTTTAATGGCTGGACATTAAAAAAATTAAAAAAAGAAAGAAATTCTTCTGACTTCGCAGATATTATGGCCCCTGTTCCAATGAAACTTAAAGCGATGTTCCCAAAATTAGAGGTGCTTTGTGGTGATAATATGAGATTAATTGAAGAGAATCTACGGGCCATGTCGAATGTGAGAGGTTTTTATGGCTTTTATCAAGGGTTAAAGGACTCCCAACAAACAAATAAAGAAAGATATGAAGCTTATGTAAAGCAATTTGTCTCTCTTTATCCCCAAAAGGCGAAAAAGAATCCAATGCAATTTGCCTTAGATCAAACAAAAAATGCTTTATTACAATTTGAAAAATTAATAAAAAAGAGAAACGAATTTTTTTTCGATATAATAAAAAAGCAAATCCACAAAAATCCTGTTGTTATCATTGGCGGACTTCATGTGGAAGATCTTACCCAAAGGCTGAATGAAAAATCCTATGATGTTAAGGAAATTATTCCTAAGGGATACAAAAATGACGAGCAGTTATTGCTCTTATCTATGAAAGAAATATTAAATGCAGAAAGTATTGTCGATGTGATTTTTTATCAAGTTCCAGAGGGCTTTGATAAAGACAAATTTTTATTTAAAAATAAGATAAAAAAGTCAGAGCTTTTCTCAAACAATGAATGGGAAACACTCAAAAAACAGTTTCCAGAAACACTAAGTGAGCAATTTTTGTTTAGTGACTATGATGATGATGGTATTAGAGATTTTACTTTTTCAAGGTCCTCTCGTGGAACTGTTATGACGGCAGAGGATACTGATTGGGATAATGATGGAGTAGATAATCTTGTTGATATGACTTTAGGGGATACAAAAATCTCAAAAGAAATTCCAATTGGGCAATATGTAAATAATTATTTTTCAAGTAAGAAAAAAGAAAAAATATTGAAGTCATTAAGTGAACAAAAAATAACGGTCTTGGCAAAAGAAGGATATCCGCATGAAATTCTTGTGTTGGAGATATTAGATAATTTACTTAAACGCAAAGAATTTGACGGGCATAGGATGAAGTATATCAAAGCTTCTTCTCCGTTTTTTACTTATGGCGAAAACTCCTTTTTTGCTTATATTAAACATACAAATAGTATGGAGTATTATCCACAACAGCTTTCTCATTATGTAAACTCTGAGTATCAAAAACGTTTTAAAGGAGTAAAGTTTGAAGATTATATTCAAAAATTTATTGTCCCTCTAATTGTTCACTCCTTAGCACATGAACTTGCTCATGCTTTAGAGAAAAATTACGAAGACCTTTCCAAACAATTTGGCTGGCAATGGAAAGATAGTGCTTATCAAGGCAAATATCTGACTAAGTACCGACATAGGGAAAAAGAGATTAAGTCTCATAAAACAAATATGACCTTCAAAAATAAGCCTTTTCAATCATGGAAAGCTGAGTATCGTTCTTATACAAAAACAGTGAACAAGATCCTTAAGTCAAAACAAAGAGATCAATTATTGAAGACATTTAAGTACTCCACCGGTTTAACCGAGCTTGAGCAATCAATGAGTTTCTTTGCTTATCATAAAATCCCTTCACTTTATGCAACTTTAAACCCTGCAGAGTGGTATGCTGAATCTTTCTCTGCCTGTGTTTTTCAACGTATATTTAAGGAAAGTCAGCAAAAATCTCGTTCAATAGAACTTGAACACTTATTGGGTTTTTATCCTCTTGCGATGACTCCTTTAAATTGTAAGACATTTATTGACTCAACTTCCCAAGTGACAGGAGAAGTAAAATCAAATTGAGCAATGAAGTTTGATATTAATTGGCAGGTTGTTTAGTGAGCATGGAGAGAGAAATTGCCATAAAAAATAGTCAATTTACAAAAACTGCTTAAAAGACCAGGTTTTTAAGTTGTTGAAAATAAAAGGATTTCTCTCCACTGGGAATGATCGCGTGATAATGAGAGGGGTAGATTGAAGATAATTATAAATTTTCCGATTAGAAATAAGTAGGATGGGACTGACTTATGAATATAAAAAAACTACTTTTAGTAATACTTATTGTAGGAGGAAGCCTTTTCGCTTTTTCAGGGCAGGACTCTAAGAAGGTAGCGATTGTTAAGCTTGTTCGTGGTAATGCTCAAATGCTTGCTCCGGATGGTGAAAAAGGAAAAATTAAAAAAGGTCAGTGGTTAAAAGAAGGAACCATTATTAAGACAAGTGGAAAGACTTTTGTTCGCCTAAGTTTTATTGATAAATCTTCCATGAATATAGGGCCAAAATCTGAACTTAAAATCGAAAAATTTAGTAAATCAGAAGCTGGGGTTATTAATGTTTTAACTGGAAAAATTAGATCTCAAGTTACGAAAGATTATTTAAAAATGGATAAAGACAAGTCCAAACTCTTTGTTAAATCGAGAAATGCGGTTATGGGAGTAAGGGGAACAGATTTTCTTTTTTCTACTAATAAAAGAAGTGGAGCAACGACAACAGTCCTATTTGAAGGAAGTATTGTTTTTAATAAAATCAAGCCAGGCGAGAGTTTAAGAGACTTGGAAGCGATTGTGAATAAAGGAAGAAGAATTAAACCAGGTGAGGTTTCGGTGGCAATGAAGAGGTATAAAAAACCAACCGTCCCTGCCAAAATGAATGCCCAGCAGTTTGAAGGACTTAATAAGAATAAAACATTTGAAGTTTCTAATGAAAAAAATGTAAAATCTGTAAAATCTCGGGTTCCAGCGGGACTGACGGGTGATGTCGTCTCAAGTGATAATACTCAGCTTAAGCAAGAAATTAAAAAAGTAATTAAGGTCGATTTGGATAATGGGTCAAATCAACAGAATAAGGTATCTGTAGATATGGAATCATCAAAGGGGTTTGTTAAGGGTGATGATGTAAAACCTGCTGATGGGGTTATGGTTCATGTTGATACGGGGATTGTTATTCCACCAGGAGCAGATTCAAGTTTTGATCAAAACTCTGGGCAATGGATAAGTACAACAAATGGTGGAGTTTCTCAGGCGGGGGAATACATTCCACCCGAAGGATATTCTGTAACGGATGAAGGACAATTAGTAAAACTTGACCCATCTGGAGGAAAGCCAGAGATGGTAGAAATTGATATCAAGCCTGTCGATGAAATGCCAACGCTTGAAGCTGTTCCGCGTAAAAAAATTGATTCGACAAATATTGATGATGCTTCAGGGCCTGAACCAGCTGGAACTTTGGATGATCCAAGTGATAGTAATATTTTGGAGCAACCACCTTTACCAGAAGATTGTTCAACTTGTAATCAGCCACCGAATCTTTTTAAAGAAGGGGGAGCAGTTCTTCCGCCACCACCAAGTAAGACGCGAGTAAAAATCAAAGTTAATAAAAGATAATACTTAAGAGAAATAGGTCGATATTGGCCTATTTTTCTTGATCTTTAGTAAATAAGATCTTTCTTATATAATTTTCTTATTGAGAATATTGGTAGGAAAGAGCTTTCATGAACGAAAAATTGTGTCGATTTATATTTGTGATGTTTATTTTTTTGGGTCTATTAACATCGGCTTGGGCAAAAAACTCAAAGGAATTAATTTCTGAAGTTTTTATGAAGTTTGAAAATGCGAAGTACTCTGAAGTTATTGCCGTTTTGAATCAGCTTGAAAAACGTATAAAACCTAATGCAAAAAATTATAATAAAGTTCAAGGTTTAGTTTATTACTGGAAAGCGATGAGTTACTCTCGTTTAAATGACTATGAATTTGCAGAGAAATTCTTTATCAAGGCCCTCGATTTAAAGTATTTTACCCAAGATATTTATTACGAATATGGACAAGTTCTTTATGTCGCATCTAAGTATAAGCGGGCAAGAATTGCTTTTAAGAAATCGGTTAATTCGAAATACAAAGTAGGAGTCTCTTTGTATTATATTGCTTTTATTTCACAAGAATTAAAAGATTATAAGAAAGCGGTTCGATTCTATAAAATGATTGAAAGGTTACCGGCTGAAGAAAAAAACAGCGTTTTACAGGCGGCAAGAATGCAAGTTGGAGACGTCTATCTACAACAGATTGAAAGAGGTAATGATCCTTTTCAAGGTGTTAAAGAGTATGTTATCCCACAATATGAGCAAGCTTTAGAGGTTGATGAAAAGTCTGCATTAGCAGCTCAAATAAGACAAAAAATTGAAAGTCTTCAAAGAAAATATGAAATTGTGTTATTTAGAATGCGAAACGGTAAGCCTACCGCCAGACCTCCACATTATATTAGGGCCAATTTCTTATATGGACTTAATGATAATGTAAGTGCTAGCTCTGAAGATACGAAATCAAATTTAAGTACAGAAGATTATTCTTCATCTTATTATGAAGTTGGCTTTTTTTCTCGTTATTCGTTTTATCCAAGCGATTCATTTGCTTATGCACCAGAATTTAGTTTTGGATTAACACAGTATACTTCTGACTCAACTAATATTCTTCCTTATAATAAGTACTATGTTAAAGGCGCATTAAAAATGAATTATGAACACTCTTATAAAAGTCGACCTGCAACATTTTATATTGATCTTGATTACACTTATAATGCAGATGATGCGGATGCTGATGAAGAGTTTGCAGTTAGTGATAATACCTACGGGATAACACTTTCAGAAGAACTTCAATTTTGGCAAAATAATCCTTCTACTTTTCGCTTTCGTTTTGAGAATATAAGTGCACAGCTGGAGGCGGATAAAAGTACAATTCTTTCATTAACATTTGAGCAAGTTATTTATTTAAGTAAAGTGACTTTGTTTTCATATAATAACTATAGTGTTACGAATTATTCAGAAGAAACTTCACAGGCCAATAATACGACAAGTCTAACAACCCGTTTAGATGCTATCTTTCCAACATTTTATAAGTTATTTAACCCGACTTTATACACAAGCCTTACTCAGTTAGAGTATGTTGAAAATACATCTAGGGGAAAACCATTACTTTCAAAATTCGGTGTGAATCTTAACCGCCCTTTAAGTAAAAAATGGTATTTAACTCTTGATTATAGTTTTGGTAGTCAAGCAGCAGATGAAGATAGTGATGTTTATAAACAACAGCTTATTACTCTAAACTTAGATTATATTTATTGATAGTTTTGGTTTAGTTCCGAAATTCCTGTTTCAATTATTTTTTTAGACTTTTCCATTAAGGCCGGGATATCTTGCGTCGTTAGACCCAGAGTCGGGATAGGATCGTGAACCTTAACGTAAATATGAATCTTTTTAAATGTATTGAAGTCACAATAAGCGACAAACTGAGAGACTGAAAAGGGAATCAGAGGACTTTGAGTTCTTAAGGCTGTATAAAAAGCTCCTTTTTTGAACTTTTTTAATTCTTTTTTTGTATTTCTTGTTCCCTCTGGAAAGACAAGGACGACTAACTTATTGTTTAAAACTTTCTTCTCAACCATTGCCATTGATTTCATCGCTTTTTTTCTATTGCCTCTTTTAACGAGAATATTTCCAAACAAAAAATAGATTTGGCCAAAAAAAGGGATCAAACCGAGTTCAAACTTACCTAGAACTACCGTTTTACGAGTAAAAATTTTAGCAACACTGAGAACGTCATAATTGTGTTGATGGTTCCCAATTAAAACACCTGGTGCCGTCTGAACAACTTTTTGTGCTCCTTCGACATGGAGTTTGAATCCTCCAAAGTTTTCCATAAAAAAAGCAAAGACTTTAAAAAACATATAACTGTTTGCAGGATTAAAAGGCCTAATAATGGCCAAGGGCGAGACGATAAATAAACTTAAAAAAATATAAAAGGTATATAAAAAGTATCTAAGAAATGCGATCATGCTTTTTGAGTTTCCAGTTTTGGTAAGTTAATTTTAAAAATTGTTCCTTGGTTTATTTTGCTTTCAACAGAAACATAACCATTATGCTTATTAATAACGTGTTTGACAATCGAAAGACCAATTCCAGATCCTTCAATCTTTTCATGTGATTGTCCTTGAATGCGATAAAAACGCTCAAAAATGCGTTTTAAGTCACTTTCAGGAATACCAGGGCCATTATCAGTTATCTGAATTTGATCTTTATCTTTTTGATTATTGTTAAGTTGTACGGAAATAATCGCCGTTCGTGAACGATTATATTTAATTGAATTATCTAATATATTTGTTAATGCATGTTCAAGGAGTTTGTGATCACCCCAAATGAACATATGGGGCTGAATCTCAACTTTGATATTTTGCTGAGGATATTTAGCTTTAAGATTTGTTACAATAGACTTAATAAGCTTTTCAAGATCAATTTGAGTTTTTTGAATTTCAAATTGTGACTCAATAAAAGACAATTTTAAAAGATTGTCAAAAAGGTCTTTTAGTTTTTCTGTATTGACAACAATTCTTTCGAGAGGAGGATGTAGTTCGGGTGAGCACTTCTCTTTTTGGGCCAACAAGATTTGAGAAAAACCTTTAATCGCTGTAAGGGGAGTTCTTATTTCATGTGAAACATTGGCTACGAAGTCAACTCTCATTTTTTCTGAAAGTTTTGTATCAGTTACATTATGAAAAAGACCTAATAAGCCTATGTTTTTGTTTTGATCATCAAAAAAAGGAGTTACAGAGATATTAAAAAATTGATCTTCAATTTTGAGTGCTGAAGCTCTGGCCATCTGGTGAGTACTCTCAGCTTGTTTGAAAATATTGAGTAGAAGCTTATCTTCTTCAAAAATTTTCCAAAGTTTTTCATCTTTAAAGAGTTTTGTTTCTTTATTTTTAATGAAAATTTTCTTGAATTCGTTATTGTATTGCTTGCAATTGAGATACCTGTCAACAATAATAACAGGGTCTGGAATTGACTCTAAGACCGTATGAGACTGTTGTTCTTGAGCAAAAATTTGTTGTGATTGATCTCGAATATACTTTTCTGTTAGTTTAAGCATTTCTTGAATGAGAACCCACTCATTTTTTTGATATATGATATTTAACTTCTTATTATGGGGCAGTTGAACTTGAATTTCATCAATCTTTTTTAGCATTTTGATGAAAGGGAGAATTTTAAAATAACCTTGAATGATGGCCAAAGTGGTGAATGCAACTATAACAATGAGAACTTTTGGAAAAACATATTCTTGATAAAGTTGACAGACAATAAAGGTAATCAAAGAAGCAAGCCAGACTAAGATAATTTTAGAACGGATCGTTCTTATAAAGTAATGCCATGGAAAAGGAGTTAAATTATTCATTCTCCTTAAGTCTGTACCCTACACCACGTATTGTTTCAATTAAATTTGAGGCATCACCTAATTTTTTTCTTAGTCCTGCAATATGTGTATCAATTGTTCTATTCGTGACATGGACTTGGTTTCCAAGAACTGAGTTAATGAGCTTTTTTCTCGAATAGACTATACCGGGGCGCTGAAAGAGTTGGAAGAGAATTTGGAATTCAGTGTTTGTTAAGTGAATAGGTTTTTGATGATATTTAACTTCACATTTGTCTTGGTCAAGGCTAAGAGGACCAATTTTAAAGCAATTTACCTTTGATTTCTTATCATTTGTTCTTAGTTGAGCTCTTACTCTTGCTTGCAGAATATTAATATCAAAAGGCTTGGTAATATAGTCATTGGCCCCAGCATCTAAGCCTTCAATTATGTTTTGTGCCTCGGCCATGGCGGTAATGAGAATGATAGGTGTTTTAGCATGTATGGAGTTTGATCTAAGGTATTTACATATTTCTAAGCCTGAACTATCTGGCAACATTCTATCAATAAGAAATAAATGAATAGAACTATCATCAAAATAATTTTTTGCTTCATAAAGAGAGCCGGTAATAATGGGAGTATAATTTTGAAGTTGCAATTGGAGCTTAAGAACTTCACTGATGTCTTTGTCATCTTCAATGACGAGAATGCGTGTATTTTGACTCATATGATAACCTCTTGCTATGAGCCTATATATACCAAAAAATATCAATTGCTAATGTTAGGATTGTGTTAAAGTTTAGATTTGTTAAGAAAAAAACTAGGTGCGACTTGCGCACCTAGTTATGAAAAATTACATATTAGAATTTACGAAGTCCCAGTTAACTAGTGACCAAAAAGCTTCGATATATTTAGGTCTAGCATTTCTGTAGTCTACATAATAAGCATGTTCCCAAACATCAATTGTCATAAGAGCTTTTTTGCCATGTTTCATTGGTGTATCAGCATCATCGGTATTAAAGATTTCTAGGTCTCCATTGCTTTCAACTAGCCATGTCCAACCTGATCCAAAATTTCCAGCCGCTGCATTACTAAACTCTTCTTTGAACTTGTCAAAAGAGCCCCATTTTTTATTAATTTTTTCAGCTACAGCACCAGTTGCTTGGCCACCTTTGCCAGGAGCTAGACAGTTCCAGTAAAAAGTATGATTCCAAACTTGTGCTGCATTGTTAAATAATCCACCTTCTGATTTCATGATAATATCTTCAAGGCTTGATGACTCAAATTGTGTTCCTTTAATTCCAGCATTTAACTTTGTGACGTAAGCATTATGGTGTTTACCATAGTGATAACTAATTGTTTCAGCTGAAATGTGTGGCTCTAAAGCATCTTGTGCCCAAGGAAGCTCTGGTAGTTTGTGTTCCATTAATTTCCTCCATTTTAAGGTTAACTTTCCATAAATTTAGATATTTATATAACATAAAAAATTGGTAATGACCTAACTAAGCGCATAAAAGAAGTGTTTTTATCCTTAAGTTGACTTTGTTGATTATTAAATTAAGCTTTAAGTTAAAGAAGTTAGAGGTATTTTATGAAGTGTCTAAGTTATCTAATGATTCTTGTCATTGCAGTTGGTTGTGCGTCTTATTCTCAAAAAGAACAGGGCGAAACAGATCAACAAGAACCTAGCTGGTTGCATGCACCAGATGAGGGATGTGCAGAGAGTGAGTTGTGCGCCTCTGGTGAAGGTGCGACGCGCGCAGAAGCTGATGCAAATGCAAAAAAGGCCATGGGAAGTATTTTTGAAACAAAAATAGAGTCAAGTTTGATTTTTTCAAAAAGTAGCTTTAGTTCCAAAGAAAAATATGAAATTCAGGAAGAGATTACTGAAAATATTTTGGAGCGAGTTGATCAAATACTTCAAGGAGTAAAGATAAAAGAACGTTATCACAAAAATGATTTGTTCTTTTCTTTAGCAAGTTTAAATAAAGTGAAAAGCATAAAACTTCTGACTCAACAGATTGGGAAGTTAGACGATGAGTTAGAGCATCTTTATGAATTACGTAGTCGAATTCATTTAAAAAAACTAAACAGTTTATTTAATCGTAGATCAATTTTAAATGAAAAACTTATCCTGTTGGGACATCCTGGAATAAAGTCTCCTTTGAGCTTTTCTGATATTAATGCATTAAAATTTTCGGACTCAGGAGTAAATAAGATATTTTTAAAGTCAAAAAGTGAAGTTCCTCAAGTACTTAATAAGAAAATTGAAGCATTGTTTACTGAGATTGGTTATATGATTACTAATAAAAAGAATGCAGAATATTACCTTTATGTATCTTTTGAGGATAAAAAAGAGTTTCTTAATGTTAAAGGGTTTGAAAAATTTACTTTTACTGTGACTTTGGAAGCAAGGTCAAGTTTTGGTAAAAAAGTAGGAGTTTTGAGTCAGTCAGAAGTCTCTAATGGCAGAAACAAAAAAGATGCATTTATTAAAGTAAGATCAAAACTAATTGAAAATATCCAAAAAAACTTAGGTAAATTAAATTTAAAATAGGGGAAATTATGAAAAAACTAATTTTAGCTTTATCGTTTTTATTCTTTCTGGGCTCTTGTTCAAGCTTTAAGGCCCAAAGAGTAGATAATAAAACTTCTGATGATAAGAGTATGGAAATAACTGATAATTGGATGAGTGCAGATACACGTCGCTCAGTTAAGAAGTTAATTGAGCAAATGCAAAACCATAAGGGTTATCAAAGAATGATGAGAAAATTTAATGGCACACCAAAGGTCTTTATAGCGGAGGTTCAAAATAATACCTCAGAAGCTTATTTTCCAATAGATGACTTTAATGATGAGTTTTTATATGAAATCTCAGCTTCCGGAGACTTTATTTTAGTTGATGCAAAAGCGAGAGAGAAAATTTTAAAGGAAATTACTTATCAAAATGATGGTATGGTAGATCCGGCACAAGCTAAACAAATTGGAAAGCAACTTGGCGCTGATTTTATGATTTTTGGAAATGTTTATATGAAGCCAGAGAAGAGAGATGGCAAAACTTTAAAAGAGTACTCTGTCAATTTACGTATGACAAACGTTGAAACGGCCGGTGAAGTTTTTAGATTACGAACAAGAGTTAATAAGTATTCTGACAAAAAGGCATTTGGTTGGTAAAAAATAAAAATCTCTTTTTATCAATTCTTTTATGTGGAGTTTTAGTTGCCTGTGCTCTTCAAAGTCGAAAAGATCAAGATAGCTTAAGAGCTTTTTTTGAACAAAAAGAGTTTAAGCGCGCTCTGGAGTATTTGGAAGCAAGCTCTTTAAAAGAGGATGAGACAAATAAGTTGCTTTATTTGATGGAACTTGGGAATCTTTTGTATTATCAAAAGAAATATTCTCAAGCAGCAAATGTATTTGTTAAGGCCAATCAACTTGTAGATAAGCTTTACACCAAGAGTGTCAAAGAAGCTCTTGTAAGTTCAGTTTTAAATGATAATAGTAAGTCATTTTACGGGTCTATTTTTGAACGTTCTCAATTATATTTTATGCAGGCGCTCTCATTTTATCAGCTTGCTGAGCAAGGGTTTTATTTTAAAAAAGTAATTAAGGACGGCGGAAAAAGTGAACAACAGGTAAAACTTTCACAAAATGAGATAAAAAGAAATAAAGACCGAGTTCGAAGTACATTAATTGCTTGGGATAGTTTTTTTCAAGAAATTTCACGGATGAGAGGGGTAAAAACTTTTTTAAAATATGACTTGCTGGCTAAACAGTTTGCGGGATTGCTTCATGAGGCTTTAAACACAAAAAGAGATAATGAAATTGCTTTTCAACTCTATAAAGATGCGCTGAGAATTTTGGAAGAGATTGGTCCCACCTATAGTATCTATAATCAAGAATATAAGAAATATAATCAACAACTAAAAGACTTTTATAATGGTGAAATTTCAAAGTCAAATGTGAAGGCAAAACTTCATACAGACGAATACCAGCGCAGCAAAAGCCATTTGCATTTTAAAATATTAAGTCTGGCCAAAAAATATCGTAGAAATGAATATACTCGTTTACTTAGGCAGCTAAACCCTTCAAAAAAAGTACTTAGTCATTTAAAAACATCGAAAAACTCTAATGTCATTATTCATGTTGAAAAGGGGATGATTAGCAAATTAAGGGGAAAAGACTTTTCTTATAATTTAAGAAGTGCCATATCTAAAATTGAAGACCCTAATAAAAGAGCTTTAATTAATGGTATTGGAATTCCTGTTTTGACATACTTTGCTATGGGACCTTTAGGTTTGGGATTTGTTTCTAGGCACGATAATGTCACGGTTTACTCCCATCACGGTGCGGGAGAACTTATGACTAAAGAAGTGGGGATTGAGTTTGAGTTACCCTATGCTGAAGCTTCTCAAGTAAAGTCGAGCGGAGAAATTCAAATCTTGAAAGATAAGAAGGTTTTTAAAAGTAAGGAGTCGAGCATTTTATCTTCCTTGAGTGATGTTTCTTTTATTAACGCTCAAGAGGTCATTTCAAACTCTTTTGTTTCTCGTGCAACTCGAGTTGGCATTAAGTATGCCTTGGCCATTGCGGCTGCTTATACAACTTATACTCAGGTTAAAGAATCAAGTGGAGAAATTTTTGCTAAGCCAGCAGCATTAGCACAATTTCTGGTTTCGCAAAAAGGTATTAAAGAAACAGAAAAAGCTGATACTAGGCATTGGACTACTCTTGCAAATCTTCATTTATCCGCAGAGTTTAATCTTCCTAAAGGAAGTTATCAAGCTCGTTATATTGAAACATCCCTTAAAGAGGGAAAGAAAGTGATTACGAGAGAAGTTCACTTAGGTGCTTTAGAAGTTACTTCTGACAAGTCTATTTTTTCCTACCGTACTTTTTAGATTTATTGTGTAAAAAGATCTTCCGATAAAATCTTTAATGAAAAGATTAGGAATGCTCGTATTAATGTCATTGTTTTCCAGTCAGTTATTGGCCGGTTATTTATTCGTCGAAGGAAAGTTTGACCCTGCTAAAAAATGGGTGGAATTTAGTCAAGATGAAAAACTAAACTTAAAAAACCTTTTGCAAAAATTGGCCCAATCCAAATCAGGTAAAAAGTTAATCAAAATGGCGGGGCGCAAAGCAAAAGAGTCGGGTAGTGAGCTTTATCATATAATCTCATCAGGTAGAGGATCTCTGACAGATACGACTTTAGTGAGACGATTTTCAGTAGGAAAACCAAATGATGTTGTTTACGAAGAGAAGTCGAAAGTTTTCTTGAATAAAGAGTTAACTCAGTATGATGCTTTGCTAGACTTGGCCCATGAACTGACTCATTATGTTTATCGAGAAAATTTTAATCCCTATATTAAAAATTTTACCT
>PAKC01000077.1 GCA_002706205.1 Halobacteriovoraceae bacterium | reverse complement strand
AAAAATATCTGCAAAAAATTAAATATGAAAGCATCTGAGCTGATACGAAGAAAAGATTTAGACTCTTTAGATATTAACTTAGAAGATGAAGCTGTTTGTTTTACTCTTTTAACTGATTATCCTCGTTTGCTGGAGCGACCAATCATTTTGCAGGGAGAACGAGGAATTATTGCACGTCCTGCAGAGCTTTTAGAAGAGTTTCTTAGCGAGTAACGATTGAGCCATTTTGGATTCTGGCCTGAATTTCGTAGGCTTGTGGACTTTCTCTTGTTTCAAATTCACCAATATAACCATTCGTTACTTCAAGATTATATATATAATCTATTTCTTTTTCAGGCTGGATCGCAACTTGACCACTTTCAAGTTCAATATAGGCATTAAACTCAGGAGATTTGAGCTGAACTGACCCTTCTAAACCTTCAAGTGTGATGCGTTTATCGATTGGTATTTGAACATTACAACTTACACCAGGAATCTTCATAAGATCAATTTTGATATAGTCAATTTCTTCTGTAATACTATTGGCAGGGGCGGCAGCAGAAAGTTTGCAGTCGAGCTTAACCTCAGCAGTATCAGAGTTTTTTAAAAAGAAAGTTCCTGAGTTAAAGTTAATAATGATCTCGTCTTTTTCTTGTCCTAGGATTAAGTTTGCTTGTAGGTCATTTGTATAAGTATCTTGTGAAAAGCGATATTCATCAAAAACTTTCATTTTTCCAGCTTCACCATCAATATCTATGAGCCCTCCAAGAATAATAACGCGATTATTTTTTTCATCAACTTTTAAGATGGGATAAAACTTCCAGATTAAAAAGCCAACTCCTGAGCCTAAGAGTAAGAAACCAATAAGAGTAAACTTGAAAAAAAAGCTCATAAAAGAAAATGATTTTTTTTCTTTGTAACTCACAAACCCATGTTCGGCCCTTTTCTGATTAGCATACTCAAGTGAGGGGGAGAGGTCAGAAGTCTCTTGATTTATCACTTCAGAGTGGCACTCGCTGAGAATTTTAGCTCTATCTAAAACTGGAAGGTCTTCGAGATACGTTTCAACTTGCTTTAAGTATTCGTTATGGTTTTGCATAGATGTTTAATACCTTAAATTTGTTTAGGCATATTATGCCTAATATTTCTGCTTGTGGCCAATGAACTAGGAAATTTTTAAGCCTTAATGATGGAGCGCCGATAAAGATGGTAATATTGTTATGCAAGGAGTTAGCATGTCCAAAGTAATTGATTTTCAAGAAAAAAGAAATGAGTCCATTGAGAAGAGAAAAAGATCATTTGAGAGAGTCTTATTTACAGAGTTTTTGGGCTCCTATGCTGAAATAGATGAGAATGGAACAAAGTTTAGCGTAACAATGGTTGATATTTCACGTGAAGGTTGTTTGTTTCAAATACCTTTTGCAAGTGGTTCACTAAATCACTTTAAAAACACAGAGTACGTAACCGTTCGAGTTTATTTTACTAAAGATGACTTTCTTCCTCTTTCTGTTAAGATTAAACACTTTAATGAGTACGTGGATGAAAAAGGTGATGCCTATTTGAGGTTTGGGGGAGAGTTTGACAAAAATCTGCCTAGCTTTCAAGCATTTGAGCCGTTTATTGAATTCATTTATAAGTTTGCAGAGTATTCGTGTGTTGATCATGGAGAGTCAAAGGTTTATTTTTTATAATCCTTTTAAACTTGTAATGCCTTAAGTCTTTTCAGTTTGTCTCTTTTTAGTAGAATGCCTGAATAGGGTTTTGATGTGCATAATCTCATAATATTAGTGATCATTTTTTTTCATATAAGTTGTTCAAGTAATGAGTTGAAAAGTACAACTGCAGTCTTAGATGAGGTGTACATCTCAAGTGGAGTTGAGCAGTTTTCTTTAGGTTTACTACCTGAGTGGGCTAATTTTTCAAAAATTGGCTCTTGTCATAGAAAATCTTCTGTACGTTATATGAACTTTGAAAATATTCATAAAAGTTTTCATCTCGACTATAGTCAAGCTTTGCACTTGCAACATATGTTTAATCGTAAAATTAATGCTTATAAACTTTCTTCGGGAGCAGCTGATTTGTTGCCAAAAGACGAAAGTTATATTTTTCATAATGTTTATCAACAAGTTTTGGGGGGAAGATATGATTTTATTGTTCCTAAATTTTCTCAAGTTAGCGTCGTTTGGATTGATCACTTTCTTGGAGATTTAAAAAAACTAAAAAAAATTGTACAAAGACAAGACGTGTTGGCAGGCCATCCTATTTTACTTAGTGACTGTTTAAGTTCGCATGAGTTAGAGCAGCTTGCAAAAAAGTTAAAAATTGATGTTCTAGGGACTAAATATTTGTCTTCAGAAATGTTCACAATTTACAATCGTCAAATGGAAAAAAAATCAATGTTCATCATAGATTTGTCTCAAATCCTACAGGGGAAAAATATAAAATTTTTTGGGAAAAAGAGAGTGGAAAATATTCAAGGTGAATATAAATTTATTAAATTAAAATAAGGGATAATTATGTTTGGTATGGATGAGAAAAAATTTGAACGCAGTGATTACAAAGAGAATGTAAAAAGCCTTAGGGCCATAATGGAAACTTCTATGGGGGATATTACTTTAGAGCTATATCCTGATAAAGCTCCAAATGCAGTATGGAACTTCGTTAATTTAGCAGAAGGGCGACAAGATAATATCAAAGATGGTCCTTTTTATGATGGAATTATTTTTCATCGAGTCATAGATGGCTTTATGATTCAAGCTGGATGTCCTCATGGAATGGGAACTGGAGGGCCTGGTTATGAATTTGATAATGAGCACCATCCAGACCTTAAACATGACTCAGAAGGTGTTCTTGCCATGGCCAATAGAGGAATGAACACCAATGGTTCTCAATTTTATATTACATTAGCTCCAACTCCACATCTTGATGGAGGTTATACGGTATTTGGAAAAGTGATAGAAGGAATGGATACAGTCAAAGCCATTGGTAAAGTTGATATCAATCCTTATAATCATAAGCCTGATCATGATGTCGTTATCAAAAAGGTTAAAATCTCTAGAACTCAAGACTAATTTAGGTCTCTATATTGTAGAGATGTAGCCCTGAGGCAGGAGCAATAAAGCCAAGTGGAGAGTTTGAAGTCCCCTTAAGTGAGCCTTCTATAGTGTTGTAATCAATTTCTTCTAGGCCAAGTTTGACTAGAGTCCCCATCATAAGTCTAACTTGATGATGGAGAAATCCTTGGGCCATGACTTTATAGACATAAGTTTTTTTTGGAAAAAAATTAGCTTTTAAATAAGTATTTTCACTGATTTCTGATGTAATAATTGTTCTTAGAAAGTCAGACTTATTTTTTGNGCGATAACAATACTCTTTGAAATTATGGGTCCCTTTAAATAATTTGGCTGCCTCTATCATGAGTGAAATATTAAGCTCTTGCTTAAAGTTTGCAATATAGGGGGCACTATAGGGATGAGATTTGGGCTCATTAGAAAAATAATAATGATACTCTTTAGTAAAAGAGGGGTTGATAACCTGAAAGTCTTTGTCGACCTCTTCTAGTTTTAAAACTTTTATATCTGCTGGAAGATTTTGGTTCAGTTGTTGCATGAGAGTCGAGATATTAAGTTGCTCAAAAGTAAACAACTCACACAGATGATGATTGGCAGAAACCATCGCATCTGTTCGACTTGATCCTAATGTTTTAAAATTATTGTGTTGAAAAATAAACTTGAGAGTTCTCTCTAGCATGAATTGTAATGTTTTAACTTGAGGCTGCTTTTGCCAGCCATGGTATCTAAAACCCAGATACTGTAAATGAATAAGGTAATAGAACTTTTTTTTTAACATTCGCCCGAGTAAATTTTGTCTACCATAAGTTGAATAATCTCGTTACCTCGAAAGCGATTAATGCCAATTTGAAACTGTACTGTAATTCCTTCTTGGTACTGTTGAGTGTAAAGCTCTTCAGGAGAAAGAGTATTCCACTTACCGATAAAGTTAAAGCTTATTCCACTAATTTTTATTTTAGGGTTTTTTTGATGGACAAATGTCCATTTGACATGAACGTCTTTTAAGACTTTATAGGACTCGATATAACAGTCTTTCATTCTAAAAACTGGCCGTTGATTTCCCATGCCAAAAGGCTCCATTGATTCCAATTCTTTTACAAGTTGCTTATTTATTTGTTGAAAAGAAATTTCAATATCAAACTGATCTTGAACAGTCCTTTGAACTTCTGGAATATTGGCCAGAAAGGCATTCATTCTTTTTTTAAAGTTAGTGAGGTTTTCCTTTGGCATTGAAAGTCCTGCCGCGGCTTTATGACCTCCAAATTTTATAAAGAGATCTTCGCAGCTTTTGAGAGCCTCGAATAAATTAAGCTCTCCCGCACTTCGGCAGCTTGCTTTAATAATCCCTTTTTCCTCAGCATCTGAAAAGACAATCGCTGGAATTTCAAAGGTCTCAACAAGTTTACTTGCTACAATTCCAATAACACCTTCATGCCAATGAGGAGCATAGACGATATTAATAAAGTTTTCAGAACTATTCATTCCTTTAATAACTTGAACCTTTGCTTCATCATAGACTTCTTTTTGAATCATTTTTCTTTCTCTATTAGATATTTCTAAATGAGAGTAGTTCTCAAAAGCCTCTTTATGATCTTTAGCAATGAGCAAGTTTAAAGCTTTCTCTGGATGGTCGAGCCTTCCTTTAGAGTTTATAAGGGGGCCGACATAAAAAGATATTTTTTCGGAAGTGATAAAAGGAGCATTGCGATCTTCATCATTAAAAAAACACGCAATTCCAGGATAAAGAGTTTCTTTTATTTGCTTTAGTCCATGTCGAGTTAGTTTCATATTCATTGGATTGAGCTTGGCAAGATCACAAATTGTTCCAATAGCAACATATTGAAGCAAGGGGTAAATACTTTGGGTTTGTTGATTTCTAGCATCTAATTTATTTTTGACTGCTAAGCAAACACAAAAAGCGACTCCAACACCAGCTAAAGCTGTTAATGGTGAGTCTGAAGGTTCATCTCTTCTATTAGGATTAACAATAGCAAAAGCTTGTGGCATCTGGTCTCTAATATCTTTATGATGATCAGTAATAATAAGGTCTAAACCTTTTTCTTTTGCATATTGTGCTGTTTCTGCATTTGTAATTCCACAGTCGACTGTAATAAGCAGATCAATTTTTTTTTCAAGGGCCTGATCAACAGAAGGAGGGTGAATTCCGTAGCCTTCAATAAAACGACTTGGTTGGCAGAGATCGACTTCTATATTTAACATTTTAAAATACTGATAGAAGAGAGCACAACTTGTTGTTCCATCTACGTCATAATCTCCATAGATGCCAATTTTTTCTTTATTATCTATTGCTTGAATAATCCGATTAGCAGTCTTATCTAAGTCTTTAAGACTTTGTAAGTCTGGGAGTTCTCTAAGATTCCAAGAAAAGAAATCTGAAAATTGTTCGGGGGCAATATTTCTTTTAATTAAAATATCGTGAATAATGGGATGTAATTGAGTTTGTGTGTTTTGAGCTGTTGTTTCCATGCTAAAAACATAACATGAGAGAAACGAACTGACATTAGCTAAGTCAAAATAGGTGTAATTATCTGATTTTACGTTTTATTACCAGATAACGTAAAGACCTTTTACAATATCCTCATCATTAATCTCATGGCCACTTGCAAAAAGATCTTTATATTTATCTCCTGAGTGATCATGAATTTTTTGAAAATAGTTAAGGGGAAGAAAAGATTTACCACATTTGAGACATTGTTGTTGTTCTTTTTGTGATTCGAGCAATTGACCACAACAGTGGCATTTTTTAATAATTTTTTTTGACCCTGACTTTTTTGTTTTTTTATCCAGCATGGTAAGTTCCTTATAAGAAGATTTTGTTACTTCTTATAAGACTCTTCGATTTATTTTGAATTTTGTTTAGAAAAAAATTGCCGATTAAGAATTTTATTCTTGAGTTCTATTGTACGGAAAAAGGCCCCAGTACAGGGGCCTTGAGTATTTTATTATATAAAGATTTGATGATCAGCAGCTGTTGCACGTTGCATTTGGTTTAACTTAGGACTCGTATTTTGTTGGTTTAATTGATCAAAGCGATCATTTCTAAACATACTTGAGCCTGTGTTAAAGTCATAGGCAAAAGGATTATTGATTTGAGCTGATCCTGCTCCAATTGCTTGATTAAAAAAGTTAGGAGAGTTAAATGGACTCAAACCATTTGAGTTATTTCCTCCAATATAATCACCACCGATATAAATATTTTGAGATGGTGATGACATTGCTCCTAAAGACCTTGAATTAAAAGCATCTGCTAAAGAGAGCATTCTTAATCCGTATTGGTTGCCAAAGTTTGATGAATTAAAAAATTGATTGGCAAAAGTTCCATCAAAGCCTCTTTCTATTTGTGGACCTTGGTTGGCAATCATGTTCATCATCATTGGCATAAACATACTCATCATCATATTAGTTGTTTGAGTCATTTGAGCTTGTTGACTTTCAATCATTTTTTCTAGTCTTGTATTATCCTCTCGCAGTTGACAGTAAGCTTGATTAAGATCATCAAAAGCGAGTTCTTGATCGTCATATGAAGTCATTAACTCCTCTAGGCTCTGCTTATGCTCGCTCTCTTGCTTGGCCATATCTTCTTTAAGAGAATCAACTTCCTCTGCTTTTTGCTTAAGTGCATTATTAGCAGCTTCAAGGTCAGTTTTTGCACGGTCAAGTTGAGCTATGACTTCATCGAGTTCATCCGTATTTTTTACTTCTGACGTTTCAGCAGACACTTCAAGTTCTTTAATTTTTTCTTCTGTTAGAGAAATATTTGTTTTAATTTCTTCGACCTTTTCTTCTGAAAGATCAGGTGTTGTTGCTTCTTCACGAAGTTTTTTAGAACTTTCAGTTACTTCTTTAACTAAGTCTTCATTTAGAGAATCTAAAAGTAAATTAGTAGCATCAGTGATATTTTGTTGCTCGCTAGTAGGTAGTCTCTTACCTGTTAAAATATTTTCTTGTTTTTTACTAGCTTGTGCTTCATTTAAAGAATAGATTTTCTGCTCTGTATCTCCAGTGTTCACGATTTTTTCATCTAAAGGCTTAGAGATGATTTCATCTTCTTGACCAGCAGGATAAACAATGGCATTCGTTTGTTCTTGTTCCAAAGCATTTTCTTGTCTTTGAGTGGCTTGTTGCTCGTTAACAGAGTAGGTCTTTTGCTCAGCATCTCCATCAATAATGATGTTATTATGAGCTAAAGCTTTTTCTTGTCTTTGGTTGGCTTGCTGCTCGTTAACAGAGTAGGTCTTTTGCTCAGCATCCCCATCAATAATGATGTCATTATGAGCTAAAGCATTTTCTTGTCTTTGAGTGGCTTGCTGCTCGTTAACAGAGTAGGTCTTTTGCTCAGCATCTCCATCAATAATGATGTCATTATGAGCTAAAGCTTTTTCTTGTCTTTGGTTGGCTTGCTGCTCGTTAACAGAATAGGTCTTTTGCTCAGCATCTCCATCAATAATGATGTTATTATGAGCTAAAGCATTTTCTTGTCTTTGAGTGGCTTGCTGCTCGTTAACAGAGTAGACTTTTTCCTCATTATCCTCTTTAAGAGTATGTGAAAGAATTTGTTGCCCAATTTCTTCTATTGGTTGGTTGTCTTCTTCATCTATTTGATCAACTTGTTCAACGACATCTTGACTTGAAAGATCTCTTGATGAAACTTCGCTAACGGCAATAGGCCTTTGGCTTGGAACTGATCTTTCAATAGACCTTGGCTCAAGTGTTAAGTTTCTTAAAAAAAGATCACCTGAAGTTTCCTGGGTAAGGGACAACGCTGACTCAGGTTGAACGTTTAAAATTGGTGTTGCCATCGCTGAAAACGTGGCAAAATAAGTGGCCGTTGATAATACAGCGACGACTTTAAATAGCTTTAATGGTTTCATAACTCTCTCCTCAGATTATGATTATGCGTAAATATACTTAGCTATTAATACTTCAATATTTATGCCAAGTTGAGGAAAGGGGGAATGCTAGTGTTTTCAACCAGTTACGTGTAAGTCCTTTAAACTCAATTGTCTGGATACTAAACAATTTTCTAAGAATGTTTAAATAATAGACAGGACTGTGGATTTTTTACAAAAGCTATTGGGAAAGCAGATATTGTCCCTCTTTTACTTTTTAAAAGCATAAAAGAGGGACAAGTTTTATTATTCGTCTTCTGTAAAGTCCTCATCTGTGGATATTCTATAAATAAATCTATTTTCTATTTTACGTAATGCCAGTTTAGGCGAATTTCCTTTTTTGATTAATCGACGATAGGTCTTTTCCATTCGCTCAAAGGTACGTTCACTAATTCTTGTGTCATAGAGGTAGAGCTTAAGTTTATTCATTTTTTGTGTCGAATTAAGAAATTTTGAAAAGTTATTAGTAAACCATCTTATGATTTTGAGTTGAAACTGATACTTTTCTTCTGGAGTTGAACTACTCGTGATAAAGCTAAGGGCAGAATTTAAAGCATTTCTTTTGTCTCGCAATGAAGAATGCTTATAATGCTTTAATGCATTGTAAAAACGACTAACTCTATAATATCTTTTTTGAACAAGTTCGTTTGGATTCACATACTCTTGATAAGCTAGATTAAGTGCTCTTTGTTTGTCTTGCAGGAATGTTTCACCACGAGAGGTCCAATAGGTAAATTTTCCTCTAAGCCCATAAAACTGAGACGCTGTAATTTCATCCTCAAAAATGTATTTAAGAGTTAGCTGATAAGCTTCATCAAAGCTATACATATACACATACTTTGAAGAATAAAGGAAATCTAAAATATTATAAACAAGGTCGAGTCTTTTTTGCTTAAGTTGCTTTGTAAAGATAAGGTTTTCTATTTCAGCAAGAGACTCTTCAAAAACATCTGAAGTTATATTGTAAGGGTCATAGCAACATGTTGTATCAGAGTATTTGATTTTAAAAACTTTTTTTATACTTTCTCTTAATAAGTTTATTTGGTTTTCAGTTATGTTAAATTCTTGAATATAGCTTGTTAATTTTCCTGTGAAATATCTTAAGTCGATATCACCTTCAAAATAATATCCGTCTTTTCTTTCTGTGAGTTTGATAAGGGTATCAATGGCATATTGGATACGAGCATCGCTATCCGCTAGGGGACTTCGATATATCTTTTCAATGACCTCTAAAAGTTGAAATTTTTGAAAATGTTCTTCTTTTAGTGCATTGACATCTTTTATGATTTGTTTAACTTTATCAACCCCAAGATCTTGCATCCTTTGAGCCACTTGCAAAGAATAACTCGGACTATAGGTCATGGGCTTAATTAACTTGTAGAGTGTATTTATTTCACCTACAGGATTTTGACTAGGATCAGGGTAAACAATATTAAGTAAATCAAGAGCAAGGGCCTTAAGCTCATTGTCAGTTTGTTTTTCTTGACTCCAAATATCAGTAGCATAATTAATGAGCTCTGGTAGGTGAGATTTTATTTGATCGGCAGTAAGTTTAAGTTTTGTTTGCGCCGTATGAAAATAACGTAGGGCCTGTTCTATTTTATTAGTATGATCAAACTGCAAAATCTTTTTGAGAATATCAAGTTGGCCACTCGTTTTAACTAAGTCATTTTTATAATTTTGTCTTTCTTCTTGATCTGAAAGGGCCAGAGAATATGAGACGTACTTCGTTTTGCCAGGAAAAGAAAGATTTTGAAAAATATCTATTGTGCTTGTTCCCGTTTTTATCTGTTCATAAACTTCGTTTATGATATTTTCATCAGCTTTTAGCACAATTACTGGAATTCTATTTCTTTTAATTTGCCTTTTAGTAAAAGAACTCATTTTATAGTTTGGCAGGCTTAGATCGTTGGCAGAAATACAGTTTTTTCCTGGTTTGTCGTTTTCATTATCATTTTCACAAATTCTTAATCTTCCAGGATCAACACTTAAATAAGTTGAGTTATTGATAAGAGCAAAACTCCCTCTTAATCTTTTTTGGTCGTAATGAGAGCTTCCTCTGGATGAGTTTCTAAATAATGGAACTTCTCTGAGTGCTTTAAGTGCTTTGAGTCCTTTTGTTTGTGCTCCAGCTTCTAAAGCGACTTTTTCTTTTTGTTTTTTATCCATTAAAACAAGATCGTAAGGGATATAGATTTTATTTTTAAATTTAATTGGGGTTGTCATTTGATAGATGGGCAAATGTAGGTTGACCTTCTTGTAACCTACTAGGTGTTTTTTTCGAGTCTCTGGAGTGTGATGTCTTCTCCAACCACATTGAATGATTTTTGCATTTCGACCTAAGCTAATACGGTAAGCATCTTTGATAAGACTAATATTTTGTTTTGTTTTGTCTTTCAGAGGAAAAGCTGGACAGCTTGCCTGTCCCATAATTCGGTCAGGACGATTGTCATCATTTTTAATATTTTTCACAACTTTAAAACTAAGAGCTTCTTGGGCCAAGTTTACAACTTCATTATTGCAATTATTTACAGGTGGCTTTGAAGGTGGAGATATTCGCTGACATTCTCCATCTTGGCACTTTACAATGACACTTTCTGATTTTGAGCTATGAAGGTCGTCAGTATCATATGACTCAATTGCAAAATGAAAAGTATCATTAGACTGAACAGGGAAGGTGTAAGTATTGGCCTGGTTATTTGCGATATCTATTGCAGGCTCATAGATTTTTTCTTGAAAGCCAAAGTATAATTTATAGCCTCCAATTTCCTCGATTGGTAAGGGAGTAGAGTTTACTCTACATAATGGTCTAGTCCAACTAATTTGAATAGACGTTGCTTTTGGAATATTAGGGTTTTGATCATCTGGATTAGATGGTGTATCTCCTCCTGGACCAAAATCGAGTTCTTTTTTTTCGCCAGGTGCACATGCGGTTGTAAGAAGCATGAGTGTAACTAAACTTAATGCAATTTGATTTATCATTATAAACCTCTTAGATTTAGATAAGATTTTAATTAGACTAAATTAACAAATTAATGCTTCGAGCAAAATTGAGTTGGAAAATATTATAGAGTTATTAAGATGGTAAATAGAATTTATTTATTTCTAAGCTTTGATTTTGTTTTTGCTATCATTTCAAGCTGTTTTTGCTTAAGAGAGGCTTGGTTTTCTTTTGCAATGTCTTTTTTACCCTCTGCAGAAAAAGTTTTTAAACTAAAAATAGCAACAAGTATAAATATTATTTTAAAAAACAATTCGAGTTTCCTTATTAAATTTATAAATTTAACACAATCTTAAAACTCCAAATGTAATGTGTCAACTTATGAGAATTATTATGGTATTCTTTATGCTGTAAATTTTAAAGGGATTTTATGCAACACCAAAAACCTTCATATGTTTTGTCCTTTCTACCTTTAGTTATTTTGATTATTTTGCTTTGTGTAAATGTTGTGGTTTATGGTGACAATTCTTCCTATGGCCCAAATCAAATTGCTTTAATAGTTGCTACTTTGGTATCGGGTCTAATTGGTGTTTTTATTTTGAAAATTGATTATCATTATTTAGAAAAAAAAATGATTGAATCTATTGGACTATCAATGCAATCGGTCCTCATTCTTTTAGTTGTTGGCGCCTTGATTGGAACTTGGATTTTGTCTGGAGTGGTTCCGACAATGATTTATTATGGAGTCAAATTAATTCACCCTGTTGTTTTTTTACCTGTAAGTCTTTTGATTTGCTCAATTGTATCTCTTGTCACGGGAAGTTCGTGGTCCACTGCAGGGACTGTAGGAATTGCCTTAATTGGAATTGGGACAGCTTTAAATATCCCGGTGTCGATGGTGGCCGGAGCAATTGTTTCAGGTGCTTATTTTGGGGATAAGATGTCCCCACTTTCTGATACGACAAATTTAGCCCCTGCAGCCGCGGGGTCAGAAATTTTTGAACATATAAGACATATGCTTTACACAACTGTCCCCAGTTATTTAATCACTTTATTTCTGTTTACGATTTTGGGCTTATTTTACGGTGATTCAAATTTATCAACAAGTCGAGTTGATGAAATGGTTCATATTATTGATCAAAACTTTAATATAAATCTTTGGCTTTTTTCCCTACCACTCATTGTCTTTTTTTTAGTGAAAAAAAAGGTACCAGCACTTCCCTCATTGTTGGTCGGTGCTTTTTTGGGAAGCGTTTATGCCCTAATCTTTCAGCAAGATCTCCTCTTAAGACTTGGTGCCGATACATTTTTAAAATCATATGAAGTGATCTTAAAAGTAAGCTTTGATGGTTTTAAATCAAATACAGGAAATATTTTGATTGATCAGTTATTTAGTCGTGGAGGTATGAGTGGTATGCTCAATACGATTTGGCTTATTCTGATGGCCATGACTTTTGGCGGGATGATGGAGGTCACAGGAATGTTAAAAAAATTGGCCGAAGGAATTTTAACTGCAGTTAAAGGTGTGACAAGTTTAGTGGCTTCAACTGTGGGAACTGCATTCTTTTTGAATCTAACGACTAGTGATCAATATATTTCTATTGTTGTGACAGCAAGAATGTTTAAAGAGAGTTACAGACAAAAGCAATTAAAAATGAAAAACCTTTCTCGTGCAGTTGAAGATTCAGCGACTGTAACATCTGTTTTAATCCCTTGGAATACGGGAGGGGCTTATTTTAGTTCTGTACTAGGAGTCAGTACTTTAAGCTATCTTCCCTTTGCTTTTTTTAATTTGATAAGTCCATTTATGTCAGTATTTATCGCATCGACAGGAAAAACGATGGAAAAAATAGAAGAGGATGAGCATGGCAAAAAAGAAGAAAATTGATAAGAAAAGAAAAAAAAAGGAACAAACTTATCGTTTTGATCCTGTGCATTTCTTTAATCGAGAATTATCCTGGCTTGAGTTTAATTCACGGGTCTTAAATGAAGGGATTGACTCGAAAGTTCCCTTGCTAGAAAGATTGCGCTTTCTTTCAATTTATACTTCTAATTTAGATGAATTTGTGATGAAGAGAGTTGGAGGACTAAAAGGGCAACTTGAGTCTGAATTTAGAAATATATCTGTTGACGGATTAACACCAAAACAGCAATTAGAGATGATTAGAGAAAAAATGATCTCTGATAATGGTAAACAAGAGGAAGTCTTTTTTGAAATCAAAACAGAGTTAAAAAACCATAGTATTGCTTTATTAAATTGGAGTGATTTGGACGCAAAAGAAAAAACGTATTGTGAAAAATACTTTGAAAAAAATATTTTTCCTATTCTGACTCCTTTAAGTGTTGATCCAGGGAAGCCCTTTCCTTTTATCTCCAATCTTTCCTATTCATTTGGATTGTTTTTAGAGAACCCTATTTCTAAAGAAAGAATCTTTTCTCGAGTGAAGATACCAGAGACTATACATCGCTGGATTAAACTTCCCGCAGAAAGTCCATCAAAGTATCGCTACATCAATACCTCGGAGATCATTTTAAATCATTTAGATCGATTGTATCATGGGGTGAAGATTATTGATGTTATGCCTTTTCGAGTGACGAGGAATGCGGATTGGGAGCATGATGATGAAGATACGGAGGATTTACTTGAGTTGGTGGAAGAATCAATAAATTATAGACGTTTACAAGAGCCTATTCGATTAGAGTGTCTTAAGGAACATTTAAATGAGCAGATGTTAAATTACCTTATGGATGAGTTAGACCTTAAGGAAGAAGATATTTATTACTATAAAAAAAATATGGATTATTTATCATTAGACTCATTATGTGAATTGGACTTTCCTCATTTGAAATATTCAGAGTGGAGGCCAGTGACTAAACCAGACTTTATGTATGGAAGTTTTTTCGAAAAAATAAAAGAAAAAGATATTTTAGTCCATCATCCCTATGAAAATTTTAAATCTTCTGTGGAGAAGTTTATTGCGGATGCAAGTACAGACCCTAAAGTTTTATCAATTAAAATGACATTATATCGAACAGAGGAAAAATCTCCTTTTATTGCGGCTTTAATTAATGCGGCAGAAAATGGAATCCAAGTTGTTTGTCTTATTGAGCTGAAAGCAAGATTTGATGAAAAAAGAAATATTTATTGGGCAAAAAAAATGGAAGAAGCCGGCGTTCATGTCGTTTATGGTGTTATGGGATTAAAGACTCATTCAAAAATCGCTATGGTAATACGGCAGGAACAAAATGAAGGTTTAAAAAGATATGTTCATATTGGAACAGGTAATTATAACTCGAAAACGGCAAAGCTCTACACCGACTTAGGCTTGTTTACGACTAATTCGCAAATTACGCAAGAAATTAGTCATGTCTTTAATTACTTAACGGGCACTTGTTTAAAAATGAATTATGAACATTTATTGGTGTCTCCAGTTAATGCCAAGTCAAGTTTTTTGGCCATGATTCAAGAACAAATTAAATTGGTTAAAAATGGTTGCTACATCAATTCGTGATAGAGTCAAACAAAAAGCAAAGTCGATTATGAAATCTGAGGATTATATTCCAGAAGAAGGATATGATCAGATCAAAGATCGCATAGCAATGGCAGGTGGTGATCCAAGTTCACCAAAGAAAATGGATGCAACTAAGTATC
>PAKC01000076.1 GCA_002706205.1 Halobacteriovoraceae bacterium | reverse complement strand
TAAAACAGATAAAATTTTATCCCGAGTACTGAGTGAGTTCATTATTGTTTCTCCATTTCAACCGTTTGAGCGGTTTCAAACCCTGTTGCGACATTATCTTTTGAAAAAGATTCACCGACATCAAGAGAAATTTCTTTTTTCTCATCTTCACTCTCTTCGCCTTTAAACCACTTAAACCGAGAAAGAAAATGATTCCAATCTTCCAAAATAGCATAAGCACAAGGAACCCATAATAAAGTTAAAATAGTCCCAGATGTAAGACCCCATGCCATCGCCATAGTCATTGGAACAAGCATAGCATCACTTCCCCCAATACCATAAGCAGTAGGAATAAGCCCAGAGATAGTCGTTAAGGAAGTTACTAAAACCGCCCTTAACCTTAAGCCTGAAGCCCTTACAAGAATATCATGCAAGCTCATTTTTCCCTCGTCACGCATTTGATCTATAAAAGAAATAAGAACAATACCAGAATTAACAATAATTCCTGCAAGTCCAATAACACCAATCATAGCAAGAAATGAGATAGGCTTATCATGGAAAAAGAAAGCAATAGAAAAACCAACTAAACCTAATGGTATTGTTGTCATGATTATAAGAGGGCTTAAATATGATTTAAATAAAAAGACCAACAAAGCAAAAATTCCTATTAAAGCAATTATCAAAGCCTCACCTAGAGACTGCATTGATTCCTTAGTACTCTCTCCTTCACCTCCAAAGACTAAAGAAACATCAGTGTACTTTGGAGAAAGTTCATTAAAAATATTTTCTAATTTTTTATTAGCGACAATACTTGTAATTTTTGATTCATCAATATCTCCTGTGATTGTCTTGGAGCGTTTAAAATCAAAACGTTTAATCTCATGTGAGCCTTCAGTCACATCAAGGCTAGCAACAGTGCTTACTGGGACTAAATTTCCTTGAGAGTCCATTGTTTTAATATTCTTAATATCTTCCTTATGAGTTCGATAGTCATCAATATAACGAACATTAAGATCGACTTCTTTGTTATCGAGAGTCACTTTTGATACCATTGTCCCTGACAAAGCCGTTCGAATAGCAGAACCAATAGAGTTTACACTCAATCCAAGTTGATCAGCTTTAGCGTAATTAATCTTAACTTTTATTTCTTCCTCTCCTAGGATATCATTAATTTTTAAGTCTCTTACACCTGGAATTTCGGCCATACGTTTTTTAAGTTCATTAATCATTAGATCTAAGTTTTGTGCATTATTTGATCTTAAAGTTGCATTTATAGGTTCTCCAACAGGAGGCCCATTTGCTTGCGCCTCAAAAGTTAGATCTGTAGCTTGATCAGATTTTGAACGACGCATTTTCTCTAGGAAATCAGTATATTCAACATTATATTTTGCAAAGTCCGAAGCATAGATGAGAAATAGGCCATGATTTTCACCAGTCGCCCCTTTTGGATCTGTAGGGCCCATAGAGGAAGTTCCTGCCCTTGAAGTAATCCCCCGATGCCAATCTCCAAGATTATTTTCCAACTGTTGATACACTTTTTTCATCTCTTTACGAGTTTCTTCTATTGTCGTTCCCCGTGGCAATTCAATTCGCCCAACGTAAACCTCAGTTTGTTCAGGTGGAAATAACATAAATTTATTTCCCAATGTCATTAAGGCCAAAGAACCAAATAGAATAAAACCAAAACCAATAAAAACCAAATATCTTCTTTTGACAAAGGTATCCATTAAAGATTCAAACTTCACAATAAATTTATGAAACCAATCTTTAGTATTTTCTTCTTTATGTTCTTGTCTTTTATTTCCAGCAAATCTTAACCGCATAGGTAATAAGAAAAAGCTTTCGATTAAAGAAAATAAAATGGATGCGGTAACAACGATTGGTATATATTTAATAAACTGCCCCATAATCCCCTTAGTGACTAACATGGGTAAAAAAGCGGCAATTGTTGTAAAGCCTGTTGTTGAAATGGGAAGCCATAATTGTTTGACTGAAATAAAGGCAGCATCCATAGCTGAATAGCCTTCATCATCTCTTAATCTGGCAAAGTTTTCTGAGATCACAACCGAGTTATCAACTAACATCCCTAGGGCAATAACGAGGGCCAAAATAGTAATGGCATCTAAATTCATCCCATAGACAGGCATAAAGCCGATTGTGGCCATAACAGCTAGTGGTAACGACATACTGGCAACAAGACCAATTTTTCCAGGTAAAAAGATAAATAAAAAGACAATAACTAAAACCAAACCTGAAAGAGCATTCGATGAAAGTATATCTAGTTTCTTCTTAACCTTCTCTCCTTCGTTATTATAAACAATAATCTCAAAGTTATCTTGAGACTGTTCTTTAAATCGACTTAAGGTTCTGTCAACATCTTCAACGAGGGCCAGTGTATCGGCTCCTCCTTTTTTATTTACAATAAGAAAAGTTGCTGGTTTCCCATTATAATTTGAAAGTGTCTTGGCATCTTCTGCACCATCTTCCACTTTTCCAATATCTTTAAGGCGAATTTCTTTTCCGGTAAAATTAGAACGAACAACTAAATTTCCAAGCTCCTGGGCACTCTCAACCTTTCCCTCAACTCTAATAAGTTGTCTGATCCCCCCTTCTTTGAGCTCTCCGCCTGGGATGTCTACATTGCGCGCCTTAACTTTGGCCAAAACTTCCTCAAGCCCAATATGATATTGTTCTAATTTTTTCTCATCTAATCTGATATTAAATTGACGTTTTCTAAAGCCAACAAGTCGAACATTTTTAACACGTTTTGAGTCTTCTAGCTCATCTTTTAAAGTATCTGCAAGTAAATCTCTTGCCCTATTTGTATTATCTCCCACGACTGCGATTTCAACCGCTGGAAACTCCTCTGAGTTTATTTCCATATAATCTGGATCATCTAAAAGATCTGTAGGTAAAGTATTTACTTCTTTAACTGCTTTTTGAAGTTCATCTAAAACTTCGTCTTCATCTTCATTATCCATATCAACCCGAACGAGAATAGTTGAAAGACCAGACTTAGATACAGATTTAACATCTTTTAATCCAGAAACTTCGCGAATTTTATCCTCGATTGGTTTCGTAATTTTTGTTTCAATATCATTTGCGGTAGCACCATCATAGCGAGTTGAAATTTGGACCATGGCGAAATTGACAGTGGGATAGGACTCAGCATTTAGCTTCATAAATCCCATGACGCCAAAAATAAACATCATAAATGATAAGATAATTGTTAATTTATGATTTTCTAAAAAAAACTTTATTATTCTGTTCATATTTACTTCCTATTAAAAGTACAGGGGAATTGATTAAAAATCGTAAAATAATCTAATATGGTGTTCACAACTTGAAGTTGTGTATCAACAACAGCGAGATCACTTTGCAAAAGAGAGTCTTGATCTTGGATTAAAGCATATTCTGGTATTCTTGCCTGCGAATACTTTTTCTTCATTTCTTTCACTCGTATTTCTAGTTTCTTTGAGTTTGCTTTTTGTTGTTTAATCACTTCAGCTAAAATCTTAACTGATTTTTTTACCTGTTTATGAGTTGAAATAACGTTTGTATTTAAATTTACAATATTAGCTTCAAACTGTTTTTCTGTAAGTAGCTTTTTTACGTCTTCAGTACTTCCTTTGTCTTCACCAAAAGGAACTGACAGCATGACTCCAGCCGAGAGACCACTTCTATCATTTTCCGTCATATCCTCTATCGAACCTGCATAATCACCGGTATAAACAGTTCCATCTTGGGTTTCACTTGCAATTCCAGTACGCTTAAACTTAAGGTCTAGCTTTAAATCCACGCTATCATATGTTTTATCAATTTTGATTTGACGACCTTTAATTGATTGAAGCAAACTAACAACTTCATCATAATCAGTATATTCATAAGGAACATTTTTTTGTTGATCAATCCGAGTCGAACAGGCCAAAACATCAAAAACCGTTTTACTGAGATTATATTTTCCCAAAGAAAGTTCATAATTATTTAAATCTGGAAAAAAGCTTCTTAGGTTTTTTAGCAATAATTCTCTTTCATACTCTAAAAACAGTAATGAGCCTTTTCTTTGGTGGACTAAAGACTCAAACCGAGCGACCTCAGCTTTATCTGAAATGGAGTTTGCCTTTCTCAATCGTGCATTTGCTGCTTGTTTTTGAGCTGCTTTAAAAAGGCTGCGAGTTATTCGTAGTTTTTCTTCATTGGCCACTAACTGCCAATAAAGCCTTCTCACATTAATTTCAAAAGTCTTTTTTGAAATCTTGGCCTGGAGTTCATCTTTTTTCTTTAAATCTTTTAAATTATCTACCTGAGACTTAGAAACGGCTCCCATAAAGTCACGCCAAAGATCTAATTGGACGCCAAACTCATCAGTTGTCGTACTAATATCTTTATAATTATCATCAGTACTTCTGATATCAACTGAGCGATTAGCATCTAAAACGACACCGTATTTTGTATATTTTTTTACGCCAATTTTATATTGATTAACATTAGAAAAAACTGGTTGATAAGAAATGATTGCTTTTTCTTTAGTACCTATATAATTATAACCAGAATAAAATTCATAACCAAATTTATCAGCAAGTTCCTGCTCTTTAACTTTAGAACTTAAGAATGTAGCTTCAATATCGGCCAAAGTTGGATTATTAGTTTTTGCTTTTACTAACAAGTTTTGCTCTGTCACCTTATAGGTATCTGCAAGACATAGCTGCGAAAACAAAGCTAAAACTAAGCCTAGTGGCTTAAGTGATTGTTTCATTATTTTCTCCATACATTTAAACAATTGTTTAAAACAAATGTAACACAAGCAAAGTTTTTTTCAAACAACTGTTTAAGACAAATGATTAATTTGATTAATATCAATAACTTAACTTGGATAAATTGTTGATTCTGTCTGGGAGTTTGAGTTTTCTCTACTATCCCCACCGTAGTCAGGCGGTTAAAAAAAATAAAAAAAGGCCCTTTTGAAAAGGGCCTTTTGCACTAAAAAGTATTTCTATAGAAATTAGTTTGTTTGTCTAGTTGGCAATTCTTTAGCTGTTTCTTCCACAACAAGTTCAACTTTTTGCTTTTGATTTAAGTTTTTAAGCATAGAATGTTGATCATGCCCATGATATGTCTCAGCTCCACCATGACCTCTTAAAGAGATATGTGGTGCAATAATTAAGGAAACGATAGACATAAGCTTAATTAAAATATTCATAGACGGACCTGAAGTATCTTTGAATGGATCGCCAACGGTATCACCAGTCACTGATGCCTTGTGAGCTTCCGAACCTTTGTATTCCATTTTACCATTGATCTCAACACCTGCTTCAAATGATTTTTTAGCATTATCCCATGCCCCACCAGCATTATTCTGAAACATTCCCATTAAAACACCAGAAACTGTAACACCGGCTAAAAGTCCACCTAAAACTTCAGGACCAAAAGCAAACCCCACCACAACAGGTGTGATTAAAGCAATTGCTCCAGGTAGCATCATTTCGCGTATTGAAGCCTGAGTCGATATCGCAACACATTTATCATACTCTGGTTTAGCTTTATGCTCCATAATTCCTGGAATATCTTTAAACTGTCTTCTTACTTCTTTTACCATTTCCATAGCTGCTCTTCCCACAGCCGCGATGGCCAATGAAGAGAAAATAAACGGAATCATTCCCCCTATAAAAAGACCGGCTAAAACATCAGCTTTATAAATATCAATTGAGTCAATTCCCGCTAATCCAACAAAAGCCGCAAAAAGGGCCAATGCTGTTAAAGCAGCCGAAGCAATTGCAAAACCTTTACCAGTCGCTGCCGTCGTATTTCCAACAGCATCTAAAATATCTGTTCTTTCTCTAACTTCTTTTGGAAGCCCACTCATTTCTGCAATTCCACCAGCATTATCAGCAATTGGTCCAAAAGCATCAATTGCTAATTGCATTGCAGTTGTCGCCATCATCCCTGCTGCAGCAATAGCAACACCATATAATCCTGCAAAATAATGAGATGTATAAATACCTGCAGCTAAAATAATTGTAGGTACTAAAGTTGACTCCATTCCTACTGAAAGACCACCAATAATATTTGTAGCAGCACCTGTATCAGATTGTTGAACGATTGATGTTACAGGTCTTTTTCCCATTGCAGTATAAAATTCAGTCACAATACTCATTAAAGCACCAACAATCGATCCTACAACGATGGCCCAAAAAACATCCATTGATCCAAAAGAGTATCCTCTAAGTGTCATTGTTTCAGGAAGCATCCATCTTACAATAAAGAATGAAGCAATTACGGTAAGAATAATTGAAGCCCAGTTTCCAATATTTAAGGCCCGTTGAACATCTCCGTTATCATCGGAAATTCTCACCATTGCACAACCAATTATAGAAAAGATAATTCCAACACCTGCAATGACCATTGGAAGAAGAATAGGAGAAAGACCATTAAAAGCATCGTTTGCAATAATTTCTCTTCCCAGAACCATTGTAGCAAGTATTGTAGCGACATAAGAACCAAAAAGATCTGCCCCCATACCTGCAACGTCACCCACATTATCGCCAACATTATCTGCAATTGTGGCAGGATTTCTTACGTCGTCCTCTGGAATTCCAGCTTCAACTTTCCCAACCAAGTCTGCACCAACATCAGCAGCCTTTGTATAAATACCACCACCAACTCTAGCAAAAAGAGCGATAGATTCAGCCCCAAGTGAAAAGCCTGCCAGAACTTCAATGGCCTTTTCCATTTCCATTCCATTAGCGCTTCCCCCTACAGCAACGACATATGTCTTATAAAAAATAATAAAAAGCGTTCCCAGTCCCAAGACGGCAAGTCCTGCAACACCTAAGCCCATTACAGTACCACCAGTAAAAGCAACTTTAAGACCATTTTTTAAGCTTGTTCTTGCTGCTTGAGTTGTACGAACATTGGCCTTAGTCGCTATATTCATACCTAAATAACCTGCAAAAGCAGAAAAAACGGCACCAATAACAAAAGAAAGAGCAATAACCGGAGAAGAAGTTTCAACTAAAGTTCCAGACCATCCCAAAAGAATCGCTGCAATAATTGCAAAATAAGTTAAAACTTTCCATTCAGCTTTAAGAAAGGCCATAGCTCCTTCAGCAATATAAGTTGCCAACTCAACCATGTTTTCATCACCTGAAGCTTGCTTAGTAACCCAAGCTGACTTCAATGCCATAATAATTAAACCAAATAATCCCAATGCTGGAATGAGATAAAGAACATTAGACTCCATTAATAACCACCTGTTTTTATGTACATACTATTTAAATCTTACTAAAACGCTATGATTCTAACGAGAACAAACTAGGGTGTAAACTCAAATTTTTGTTTTCTTTAATAGAATTACAATAAACTGCATCACAGGTTTGAAAATTTACTTCCAGCTAAGAATCGCCTAGTCTGCTTAAAGAATCATTTAAGAGGAGGAAGAATAATATGATAAAGTCTTTTATCCAGCTCTCATTTATTTTAATATTATCCGGATGTTGGAATTCTCCTCATGACCCAACTCCTGGCCAAATTATATCCCATGAAAAACTCAAGTCTGGTCATAAAATATGTATTATTGGTGACTCAGGAAAGAATAACTCCCATCAAAAAATTGTAGCAAAAAATCTTTTACAAGAAGAATGTCATCAGATTCGCCACACAGGTGATGTTATCTATAATGATGGTCTCGACTCAGCCCAAGACCCCGAGTTTTTTAATCGTTTCTACCAATACTATTCACCATTGATAGATCAAAACATTCCCTTTTTTATCACTTTAGGAAATCACGATTATAAAAAAAATCCCTCAGCATGGCTTCAAATTGCTCAAGACTATTCAGAAATAAAGTTTCCAAGCTTATATTATATGGATATTTACGATGATGTTTGTTTTATCTCATTTGATACCAACTCAAATTATATCAATCAGTATAAATGGACAAAAAAAATAAAGAACCTTTATCGTCATCAATGTAAAGTCTTTTTTGGATTTGGTCATCATCCTCTTTACTCATCTGGTAAGCATGGTAACGCCAAACTCCAGTTTAAGCGTTTTCTTAAGACAACTATTGAGTCCCATCTCGATGCCTATTTTGCTGGACATGATCATCACCTTGAAGATTACGGAAAAATTAAAGGTACCCATTATATGATTAGTGGAAGTGCAGGAGAATACAGGTATATTAAATCACCCCCAAGGCGTTGGGCCGAAGCGAAACTCGGCTATATTATCCTGGTCTTAAATTATGATCAAAACATGCACCCCCAGTTTGATTATTCATTTTTTATTATTGATGAAAAAACAGGACAAAAGCAATTACAACATACAGGAAGAATCTAAACGCTTTTTTAGTTTTTCTCTAACACCAATTTACGAGGTAGGTTCATATAAAGAACTAAAGCTTTGAAATTTCTAAAACGAATTCTTTTCTAGGCTTTTCATTATAATAGAGATTATATCCATTGTCCTCGGCAAGTTTTCTGGAAGCATATAATCCGATATTACTACTTTCAATCTCCCCCAGAAAATACTTATACACTAGCTGAGTTTCTGGAGGGGTACCATTGTCGTGGACAGCAATAAGAACTTTAATCATATTATCAACTCAACGGTAAATGGAATTTAAACTTTGCTCCATCCTTATAATTGCGATCAAAAACAATATTACCACCACTTAACATAAGATTCTCTTTACACAAATTTAAACCAATTCCACTTCCTTCCCTACCCTTTGTAGTAAAACTTTTTACAAAAAGTTTTTTATGGTATTTTTCATCAATCCCAGGACCATTATCTGTAATCTCAAAAAAGATTTTATTTGATTTTTCAAGTATTTCAATATCAATAGACTTATTCTCTTCATTTGCTGAATTTAAAGCATAAATAGAGTTTTTCAAAAGATTGATAACGATTTGATTAATCATCATCCCAGAAACCTCAAGCCCCTTTTTATAAGACTCTTCAGAAACATTAACATCAATATTAAGTTTTACATTATGTTCTTTAGAAAGAGTTGTAGCTTCACTTTTAACAAAGTGAATAAAGTCCTTCACAATTGTTCTATAAGTCTTTTTAGGAGCAAAGGCACTTTGCTTGAGATTATTGAGAACCATAATAATATTCTGAATTGAAACTTCTACATCGGCTAAAACTTTACTGATAGTTTCCTTTTTCTCGTGAAGTTTATCTTTAGCATTAAGCTTCATTAAAAGCATGGCCGATGAAGCAACAACTGCGAGTAAGTTTCTCACTTCATGTGTTGTTTCACTTAACTTACTTAAATGTTTTTGATAAAACTTAGAAATCTCTAAGACTAAGACTAATTGCTCTCCTTGAGCATTCTTTTCTAAACGAATAAGTTCTAAGTCTTGATTTAAATCAACACTTTCAATCACTGTTTCTAAACTCTCTAATTGCAAATCATCTATTCCTTTATAGATTAAATCTACAATTTTTTCATCTACACATTTGAGTATCGTTATCAAGGTATTCCCCAATTAGAAATATTTTTAATATTCTAACATTCTCTTTAGAATTTGCCTCTAAACAATAACTTGATTAATCTTAAGATTTTGGTTTACGGATAGTAATCAAGGACAAGTTTTCAAGTTTATTTTTTTGCAGCAAGTCTAATATTTTAACTAAACGATCATACTTCACGTTTCCATCAACTCTTAAATTGATCAAAGTCTTTTTTTCCAATGACTCAACTTTTGCCTTTAAGCCTTCATAGCTCAGTTTCTCACTCTCATAAGCTATGCGTTCATCAGAAAGTTCAATCGTAATATATTCTTTTTGAACCGAGTCTTTTTTTCCCGACTCAGCTTTAGGAAGATTTAAAAGCAAAGCAAGCTCTTCTTTTTTAAAAACTGAAGAAACCATAAAGAAAATAAGCAATAAAAAAACAACATCAATAAGAGGAGTTAGCTCCGGTGAAAGATGCTCTCTTCTATTCTTGCGTGACATCTGAAGTTCCGTATAACTCTTTAATGAGTTTTTTTTCTAAATTGAGTTCAAAATTGTCTAAAGCACTTACCAGATAATTATAACCAACAAAATGTGGGATAGCGACAATTAGGCCTCCAACTGTTGTTAGTAAGGCCATAGCAATTCCACCAGCAAACATAGATGGATTACTTAAGCCGACCTCTGAAATAACTTTAAAAGCAGAAAGAATACCCAAGACTGTACCCAATAGACCCAACAAGGGAGCAATACTTGCAATAATTTTAATCGTATTCAGACCAGACTCTAATGCATGTACTGTCATTTGAACTTCATCCTTAATGACATTCATTGCCAAAGATGAATCCTTTGCCGTAGTAAGACCTTTAAGCTGACTTTTTAAGTCATTAATAATGTTTTGAAAATTCTTTTTAGCGTCAATTAAGACAAAGCCTTTCCATAATAATAGAGCAAAGCCGATGATATTTAACACCAACAAGAGGTACATAATGGGGCCGCCCTGTTCAATATAACCAAATAAACTCATTTTTTTCCTTTTTCTTACCGTTTAAGAGTATGATAAACAAAATGATTCTACGTGTAAACCATGACACAACTTAGCTTTAACTCGCTCTTTTTTGATAAAAATATAAAAAGACTTTTCGTAGCAGCCAAACTGATATCAAGACAACAATAAGTCCAACGATAAAAAGCTTAAACTCTTTAATTTTATCTAAAATAACCTCTCCGTAAAGTGCAACAATAACAACTTGAGTCGGAACAGAGATAAGGGCCGCAGTACCATCGATTAACAAAAACTTCCATAAAGGAATTCCCATCAAGCCACAACTCATATGACCAGGAAAACGCACTCCAGGTGTGAAACGGAAAAGACCACATGCGTAACTTCCATACTTATTAAAAACTTTATTAATTTTAGAAAATCGTTCTTGGCCAATTCTATTATTAAAAAATTTTGTTTTTATAAGCTTTTGCCCAAATTTTTTTCCTAAAAAATAGATAAGAACATCACTACCTAAAACAGCTAAAAAACAAACACCTGATAAAATAAAAAGATTAACTCCTTCAGCACCTGGATAGGGTGGCGGATAGACATCTGGGTGTCGGGCCATATAAGCAACTAATCCAGCTGAAACTAAAGTCATCTCTTCTGGAATAGGCAGACCAAAAGAGCTTGCCGTCATAAATAAGACAACAAAACTATAAACAAAAAGTGGTTGATACGCATAATTAGCAAAAAATTCAACAATCACTGCATCTGACATTTACTATCCTTAAACTTTTGTGAGCCTAATATACCAAAGAGATAATTTTATAGATACAAAAAACTTATTTTATCTTCAAATAAAGCAGTGCAAAAAAAGGGAATAACCTCATTCAAATCATGCAGACAAGAGCAAGTCTCCTATTTTTCTTTTATAATTATTCTTATAGGAAAAACTTATTATTATAAGAGTCATCACAATAATAAAAAGATTAAAGCTTAAGGCAAAAGAATAATTATAAACAAAAACTCCATCTAAGAAAAAATAACTTACTAAATAAGCAATTCCTGATCCAACCAAGTTTCCGATAATAAGAGAAAAAATTGTCATTAATAAGTATTCAACCAACAGAGTTTTAAAAATCTCTTTCTGTTTCATCCCAACAATTTTTTGTAAGGCTAAATCTTTTTGCTTTTTATGTATTTGACTCTGTAAAATAGAATATAAAACAAATAAACCCACAAAAATACAACACACACTCATAATTCCGACAGCTATGGCCATGGCCTTGAATAAAGATAAGATTTTTTGGATAATCTCAGTGACATTTAAAATTGAAATATTACCAAATTTCTCAACAATCAAATCTTGTATTGTTAATTGTCGCTCAAAGTCGACACTTTCGACAGCAGCTAAATAAGTTTTAGGGGCCTCCTCTAAAACTCCTGGCTGAAAAATAATAAAAAAATTAGGAAGAAAACTAGTCCAACGTACTTTTCTTAAATTTACAATTTTTCCTCGGACTTCTACGCCTAAAACTTCATAGGTTAAAGTATCACCAAGTGAAACTCCTAACCTGTCGGCATATCTTTTTTCTAAACTCACCTCGGCGAGTCCCTCTCCCGAGTATGATCCCGAAAATTCTTTTCCTGCAACTATTTCTTCAGAAGAATTCAGCTTTTGTGCATAACTAAGATTGACCCCTCGATTATTAAAACGTCTTTTTCTTTCATCTTCCCTCGTCACAAAGCCATTCTCTTTTTTAATTCTCTTAATCTTCTCCCCATTTTTTTTAAGTAAGCGCGCCCTCACCATTGGTGTTGGACCTATTAAAGGAATATTTTCTTGCTTGCTTAGACTTAATAAATCCTCATATTGACTCTCTTGAATATCAAACATAAAAAGTGATGGTTTTGCTGTCTTTGACTCAGTTAGCTCTGACTTTAGGCTGCTATCAATCTGTCCAATAACACTCACTAAAGAAACCCCAACAGATAAAGACAAAACCGTTAATACAGTAGAAAACCGACTCCGAGAAAGTAATCTCAAAGCAAAGCCAATACTAAAAGATAAAGGTTGAGCTATTAGGCGTCCATTCAAAGATTTATCAATAACTTTTAAGACTTGAGGGAAAGCAAATAAAACGATCGCAAAAATAAATATTAAAGAAAGAGTAAAAAGACTCCCAATTTTTACCGACTGCGCCTGCCAAATAGAAATTCCCCATAAGAAGAGAATAACAGGAAGATATAAAAGATAATCTTTAAGCCCAAAAGACTCTGAAACCTCTGAGTTCAACAAGTGCGAAGTTTTATTTTTTAAAATCTTAAAAAGAACAGGAAGACAAACAAACAAGTTAGCAATAACTCCAATCACTATCACCACGAAAAAAACTTCTAAACTTAACTGAGTATTAAAATCACCGCTCATCCATTGCTTTAGATAATTCAAGCCAATAGGTAAAATAAAGTGAGCTCCTAGTAAAGTCACAACAGAAGAGACAAAACCGAAAAAGACAATTGTACTAATAAATATTCCAGCAATTTGCCAATGACCTAGCCCTAATGACTTCAAAATACCTATCTGTTTTAAGCGATCAAAAAGATAGCTCTGAAACAAATAAGCAGCACCTACGGTAGAAATAAGTAAAGCTATGACACCTATTAACCCCAGATAATCTGATAAATAGCCAATGACTCTTCCGATTTGCTCAGAAGAATTTTTTGGTGTTTTTACTTTTATAGCCGGGTCTGTAATAAGACTTTGAAGATGATCTTGAATTTCAACTAATGATTTATCCGTATCTGGCCTTAAAAGAAAAAAGTCTGAATACCAAGCGACTGTACCAAAGGCTACCAGTCCCGTCTTTTTTAAAAAATTCCTTCCGATATAAACCTTAGGTGCTAGATTTACTCCACGCATAGATGAAGTCGAATCCGACTGTATAATTCCCTCGACTTGAAACCTTTGCTGCCCCAATTCAAAAGAATCCCCCTTGCCTATTTTAAGCTGATGAGAAATTTCTCGACTTATCACTATCAAGGGATTCACTTGTAAAGACTCAACAAATTCAGAGTCAAAGACTCTCCCATCTTTAAGCTTTATTTGACCTATTAATGGATAACGAGACTCAATCGACTTTACAAAAACAAGTCGAGACTTCTTCCCCTGGACCTTTCCCATAGAATACAAAGAAAGTAGACTTGTTCTTTGAGTAATTTTATCTTTTAAATACTTATCAACTTGCTGTTTTTCCTTATCAGCTAAGGCGCGCCTACCAGAGATTGCAATATCGCTACTTAAAAGTGTTTTTGACTTC
>PAKC01000075.1 GCA_002706205.1 Halobacteriovoraceae bacterium | reverse complement strand
TGAAAACTCAAATTCCAGAGTTAACAATTCCTGCTGGAAACTTTGACCAAGCGGTAAATCAATTATTAAAAAACTCACAATTAGAACAACAAAATAACAGTCCTGGTGTCAATTCCGAACAAACCAGACTTTTGTTAGATCTTCTTGATCCTAAAGAAGGAAAATCATTTATTTTAAAAGATGATAATAACCCCGAATTTCAAGTTCGTATCGTCAAAGAAAATGGAAAACTTGTTATTAAAGAATTTATTGGAAATGAAGCCGACCAGGACTTTATTAAATTCAAACATAATATTAAACGATCAGTGACTCTAAACGGTGGACTTCAGGGCCTTATTCGTAAATTAAAAGCGGCCCTGAAAGGTCAACCCATCATAGAACGAGCTGAACCCTCAGCTAATTTTCGAGAGTTCAGCCGAGGTTTTAATTAAAGATTATTTGATAAAATAAAAATTAAAGCAAGCATCGCTGCCGAAACTAACTTAATTGAAATACTTAAGCTCATCGCTACCTCCATCCTAGAAAGTATTTTTGTCAATTTATTAGACTTTTAAAATCATGTGGTTATATGAGTGGAAAATATAACCTAAGAATTATCTTAACAAAGTCCTAACAAAAGTCAATCATTTGCGTGGCCTACCGATAAGTGTTTAACTAAAATATAGCTAAATATGAAAGTTAGATTTCTGATCTATCTACTATTGTTACAAAAAAGGAGTTTTAAATGAAGGTATTAAAAGTTTTATTCTTAAGTTTAACCTTAGTTGGATTTGTTTCATGTGCACATCACGGAAAAAAGTGTTGTAAAGCCAAAGCTGAAAAGTCTTGCTGTAAAGAAGGAAAAAAGAAAGATTGTAAAGATGGCCAATGCGATATGAAGAAAAAAAAGAAAATGAAAAAAGATAAAGAAGCAGCATAAACAAAAAGGCCAGCTATAAGCTGGCCTTTTTTTACAAGAAAATAATTATAAATTAAGCTACGTTTTCCTCTTCTTTTTTAGTTTCCCAATACTCTTCATCCCACTCGACTTGAGCGATTTGCTGATCTTTTACAGATGGTTGATGTTTGTGTGAGATTCTTTTTTTCCATTTGTCTTTTTTCTTAGAAACTTGTTTTTCTATTTTATTAATGGCCAAATCGAGTGACTTGTACAGTTTATCTGAGTGAGCAGCAGCATGATACTCAAAGCTCGGCCCCAATAATTTTATTTCTGCGCAGTGAGCTCCGTCATCCCTTACATGACAAGTCCAGTGAACTTCAAAATTACCATCAAAAAATTTTTTTAGTTTTTGTGACTTAGATTTAATTTTTTCATCAAGGGCCTCAGTGTGCTCAAGTTGTTTAAAAGAACTAACAATTTTCATAAATAATGCCTCTTTTTTTTCTTTCAAGTTTACATTTTGCGCATTAATACGCCTCATTTAGTATAACGGAAAAAGTCTCTACCTCCTTTAAATAATTCCTCATTTTTTCTAAAATTCATTATTACCTATATAAAGTTTAAAACCAATGAACAGATCCTTAACTAGCATGTTTTCGTTTAGACGAAGGTAAGATATTCATCATTTCTCGATACTTAGCAACTGTTCTTCTTGCAACTTTTATATCCGACTTACTCAAGATATCTGCAATCTTTTGATCAGATAATGGTTTTTTAGAATCTTCGTTATCTATCAATTCTTTAATCTTAAGCTTTAAACTCTCACTGGCGATATCAATACCACCGTTTTTACCTCCGATACCTGCGTTAAAGAAAAACTTTAATTCATAAGTTCCAATGGGAGTATGAACAAACTTATTAGTGGTTACTCTAGAAACTGTTGACTCATGAACTCCAATTTCATTGGCAATATCTTTAAGAATCATTGGCTTTAATGCAACCGCCCCTTTCTTAAAAAACTCCGGCTGATATTTCACAATAGCATGTGCCACTTTTTCAATTGTTTTTTGTCTATTTTCAATAGACTTTATTAACCACAAAGCGGCCCTTAATTTATCTTGAACATATTCTGCTGTCTCATCCCCTTCTTTGCCTTTTTGAATAAGTCCTTTATAAAGGTTTGAAACTCTTAATCTTGGAACCCCTTCATTATTCAAACGAACAACGAGTTCTCCGCCAATATCTTTTATATAAATATCAGGAACAACATATTGTGTATCTTCAGGGCTGATTAAACGCCCTGGCTTGGGGTTAAAAGAATGTAAAACAATCTCTGCGTCCTTAATTTTTTCAGCACTTACCCCGACTTCTTTTTCAATTTTCTTAAAGTCTCTTTTAATTAAATCATCTAAATAATTTTTAACTAATACCTCAACTAAAGGAACTGGCTCTTCTAAAGCTCTGGCCTGAACTAAAAGACACTCTTTGAGTCCACTTGTCGCACAACCGACAGGATCAAGATTTTGAATCATACTCAACAGCTCTAAAGCATCTTCTCTTTCCAAATCACTTACAGCTAAAATTTCCTCTAGATTCTCATCGAGATAACCTTCATCATTTAAATTGTGAATAATAGCATTAGCAAACTTCCATTCTTCATCTGTTAAATTTTCCATTCGAAGTTGCCATTCTAAATGCTCCTGTAAGTTTGCTCCTCGAGAGACCATATTTTCGTAATTTGGAGCTTCATCTTTTGACCTCACTTCTTTGGTATAAGGTGTTGATGAAGTGGAATTATAACTTTCAATATACTTATCCCATTCAAAATTATCTTTCGATTTATCAATTAAGTCAGGTCCAGAAAAATCATCTGATACTTTTTCTTTGGTATCTTGGCTTCTCGCTTCTAATTCTTGCTTTGTTGATTCTCCACCTGCTTCTTCCAGCATTGGATTTTCTACCATTTCCTTAGCTATAACACTGGTCATTTCTAAATGAGTAAGTGTCAAAAGTTTAATGGCCTGCTGCAGTTGCGGGGTCATCATTAAATTTTGCGACTGCTTCAAATTCATTGACATCTTTTGTGCCATAGTAGACTCCAATCTAAAGTTTAAATTTAACCTTCCGTGTTTTGATTTATTCAGCCTAGACCTTCAGGCCAATCCATGATTATACATTTAGCTAAAGCTTAAATTCTTCACCTAAATAAAATTTTCGTGCTGTTTCTGATGCAACAATTTCATCTGGCGTTCCGCTCATTAAAAGTTCACCAGCACTCATAATAAAAGCTCTATCTACAATACCTAACGTTTCTCTTACATTATGGTCAGTAATAAGAACTCCAATATTTCTTTTTTTCAAATCTAAAATAATCTTTTGAATATCACTAACTGCTAAAGGGTCTACTCCGGCGAAAGGCTCATCTAAAAGCACAAAGCTTGGATCTAAAGCTAAACATCTCGCAATCTCAACTCTTCGTCTTTCTCCACCTGAAAGCTCACGTCCTTTAGACTTTCTAATATGACTTAGTCCAAAATCTTTTATTAAACCTTGCAATAAGTTCTTTTTTTCATTTTTAAAAATCTTTCTTATCTCTAAAACTGAATAAATATTTTCCTCAACACTTAACTCTCTAAAAACAGAAGCTTCTTGAGGTAAATATCCTACCCCTTTTTTTGCACGTTCATGCAAGGGCAACTTTGTCACATTTTCACCATTTAAATAAATCACGCCATGATCAACTTTAACTAAACCAACCATCATATAAAAAGAAGTTGTTTTTCCCGCTCCATTAGGTCCTAATAAACCGACAACCTCTCCCTGATTTACTTCAAGGCTTACATCTTTAACAACAGCTCTACTGCCATATACTTTTTTAAGTTCTTCTGCTTTAAAGCTTAATGCTTCCATTAATCATTCCTTTTTAACTTAAAACTCGATTGAGAGTCATCAACCTCAACTAACTCAACATTTTCTCTTAATGTTATCTGGTAACCTTTTATAATGTCTCCACCTTGCTCAACTCGTGGAGCCCCAGTTAAAACAATCTTACCACTTCTTCTGTGGCCTTCTAGTTTTTCTGCATAAGCTCTTCTCGTCTCAAAGTTACCATTTTTGAGTTTAAGCTTTTCCTCTAACTTCACATCGTCATAAAGAACATAATACTTGAGTTTTTTATTATAATTTTCCAAGAATATTTCCGCGCTTTCAGCACTTAAACGATAATTACTTCTGTATATTTTCACAGACTTAGATAACTCCATAAGTGATTCTAACGACTTAACAACGACTTTTTGTGCCGAAAAGTCTAATCCAGATTCATAACGCCTTTTGCGAATAATTTTGCCTGAAACATCTCCTAAGAGAATTAACTTTTCCTGCTTTAAAAAAGACGTAAGTCGTTCTGATTTCACCTTTACAACATCTAAAGTTTTTTTATTTACGAACTGGGATGAAACTGAACCTGAAGCCCTAATAATATCACTATTGCCATTATAAACTAAATGCTCACTTACGTAGTCCGCTGTATCATCGAATGCCTGTACGGCGCCATCCAAACGCAATATACGATGAGATTGATTCATAAAACCTTTAGTCGCACTATAATGTACTTTTTTTCCTTCAGACAGAAAGCTCCCCTCTGGATCCTGAAAGTGTAACAATGTATTATTAGTTATATTCAGTTCTGTAGCCAATAACTCAAACTCTGGCCTTAAATTAGTAGATCTAAAATAATGAACATTTTTGAAATAAGATTTTTCTAAAGTTTTCTTATTACTCGTCACTTTATCATCTGTTCTACTAATAGAAGGCTTAAGCCCTGTAGTGATGACAAAACCCACAATAAAACCGAATAAAATAATTATAAATAAATTTCTTTTATTATACATGCTCTTCCTAATCATATATTAATTTCAATAATTTAGCTCATATAATCTAAATTATTTAGCTGCAATTCTTTGACTATATTTCTCGGAATATGATAGTCATTTCTACTTAATTATAACAAATTCTATATGAACAAGGGAAGTAAATGACCAATAATTCTGAAACTCTTAGCTTAGAAGAAATTATTGCCAAAGGAGTTAAATTAACTCCAATGATGGAACAATATTACGAAGTCCAAAAACAATATCCCAATATCATCATTATGTTTCGTATGGGAGATTTTTATGAACTTTTCTTTGAAGATGCGAGAGTCGCTTCCAAAATATTAAATATATCTTTAACTCACAGAGGAAAACTAGGAGGCCACCCTATTCCCATGGCCGGAATACCTCATCATGCTGCCAGCGCTTATATTGATAGAATTACCAATGCAGGACACAAGGTGGCCATTTGTGAACAAGTAGAAGACCCAAAGGCGGCTAAAGGAATCGTTAAAAGAGCTGTGACTCAAGTAGTTAGTCCTGGAATCCCATACGACCTAGATAAAAGTGAGTCTCAAAATCATAAGTACATTGCCTCAGCTTTTATCAATCAAGATATGTATTATTTAATTCTTCTTGATTACACTACAGGTGACTTTCTTGGTCTCAACTTAAAATCACAACAATCTCTCATTGAAAAACTTCAACTCTTCCGACCAGCTGAAATGATTTCCTATTTAGGACAATGGGACAATACAAAAATCATACAAGATTATCTTAACTCTTCTCCTATTCATAATACTCATTTATCAGAAGAATATTTTAGTCCTAAATACACAGATATTTATATTGAAAAGCTCATCCCTACTTTTAAAAGAGATGAAGTCATTAAATTACATGATAATATTTTAGCTCCCATTGGGGCCCTAAGCTATTATATCTGCTCGACTCAATCTTTAGAAAATATTTCTCATATCAGACCATTTCAAATGCTTAATTTTGAAAAAGATATGAAAATTACATACCCAACACTTATAGGCTTAGAAATTTTTCCAAAGTCAAAAGAAGCCTATAAAGATTCCATCTTGGGTCATATCGATGTTACTCGAACGGCGATGGGCGCGAGAAAACTAAAAACAGTATTTCAATCTCCCCTCAGAGATAAAAAGAAAATACAGGATCGACTTAATACTGTTCAAGAACTTATGAATGATCATCAACGCCTAAGTGAGATCCGTTCAGTTCTTTTTGACATTAGAGATATAGAAAGAATTATGGCAAAGGTTTCAACTGGAAAAGTAAACGGTGCCGACCTCATTAATCTTGGTCATGCCTATGAAGCCTATCAAATTCTTATGCAAAAGCTCGCATCTATTGTGACTGAAGTTCTTGAGCCTCTTGACCAAACGAAACTTAAATCTTTAAAGGCTTTGGCCAAGGAAATAACCAAAACAATTAATGATCAAGTTGGAGCCACACTAGAAAAGGGCAATCTTATTAAAGATGGATGTTGTGAAAAAAGAGATCGTTTGGCAAAAATGAGTGAAAGTGCTGTTGATGCTCTTATTGAGCTTGAAACAAAGTATCGTCAAGAAACGGGAATTAATAATTTAAAAATTAAATCAAACAATGTTGCGGGATATTTTATTGAAGTCAGTAAATCTCATACAAAAAAAGTTCCAGACTATTTTATAAGAAGACAAACCCTCGTCAACAGTGAAAGATATCAATCTCCAGAATTAGCTGATTTTGAAAAAGAAATGATATCTGCAAAAGATAAACTTTATAAACTCGAAAAACAAATTTTTGATCAACTCGTAGAGAAAGTAAAGAATAATGCAACAAGCATCCTTCAGCTTTCACAAAATATTTCCCTTATCGATGTCTTCCAAAGTTTTGCTTGGGTAAGTTTTCAAGATAACTTTTCTCGTCCAAAAATCTCAGACGAAAAGGTTTTAAATGTCCAGCAAGCTTGGCACCCCTTAATCAAATCGGCAATCAAAGATCAATTTGTCTGTCACGACCTTATTTTAAATGACAAAAAGTTTTTCGGACTTATAACAGGGCCAAATATGGCGGGTAAAACAACTGTTATGCGAGAAATGGCCATTATACAATTTCTCACTCAAGTTGGATGCTTTGTTCCCGCTCAAGAAGTAACTATAGGTCTTACAGATTATATTTTTTCTAGACTTGGGGCCAGCGATGATATTATTAAAGGCCAATCAACCTTTATGGTAGAGATGAGTGAGACTGCTGAAATTATTAGGCATGCAACTGAAAATTCACTTATCATCCTAGATGAAATAGGAAGAGGAACATCCACTTATGATGGACTGAGCATTGCTTGGTCACTAGTTGAGTACTTTGTTGAGAAAACCAAAGCTCTTACATTATTCTCAACTCACTATCATGAACTGATTGAACTTGTTGATGGACTTAAAGAGGCCAAAAACTTAACGGTTAAAACAGTGAATGAAAATGGTAATGTTCAATTTCTTTATCAATTAATCGAACAAGGTGCTGCTCAAAGTTTTGGGATTCATGTCGCTAAACTTGCAGGCTTGCCTCACGAAATCTTGCAACGCTCATCTGAGATTCTTTCAGAGTTAGAAGCTCATAAAGACCAGACAAACTTACCTTTAAACAAAGTAAATCACAACCAACTTGATATGTTTGCAGCGCCCCCCCAAGTTGTAACTCAAGAAAAGCCGTCAGCGATAATGGCCCAATTACAAGAACTGGATATATTAAATATGACTCCTATCCAGGCCTTACAAAAACTACATGAATTAAAATCTGATTATATAAATTAAAAAGAGCAAAGATTAAATCTTTGCTCTTTTATGTTTTTATTCCATCATACTTCTTAACATCCACAACTCTTTTTCAAGCCATGCAATTTTATCGTCAGCATAAGCAGCTGTCGTTGAATCATTATCAGAAGCTTCTGATAATTGTTTAAAAGCAGTATAAAAATGATCTAAATCTGTGATTAAAGTTTGAACAACTTCACTAGCATTAAATGAACTCTTTTCAATTTCTTTAATTTGACTAACTTTTAGTGCTTCTTGCATAGTTACAATGGGTTCACTTCTCAATTGCAATTGTCTTTCAGCAATATCATCAAAGATAACAGCAAACTCATTATAAAGAGCTTCTGTTTTAAGATGAATAGGCTCAAACATCATTCCCTTAACATTCCAATGTAGGTTATGCAGTTTAAAATAAAAAACTTGAGAATCAGCTTGTAATTGTTTTAATTTTTCTATAACGCTCATAAATATCTCCTTTTTAAATTAACTTAAGTATAGGAGAAATCGTGATAGAAACAAAATAAATATTTTCTATATATTCATAGAAATTAATGATCTTCTAGATTGACTAAAAACTAATAGTTTGTGGCTGACGCAGCTTCCCAATCGTCCTTCCAAATACCTGAATAATCGCCAGATACAAGAGCATTATACTCCATTTTAGGAAAGATTTGAGAATAATTTAAAACTTGTCCATTTTCATCTCTACGACGAATTCTTTTTTTCTCAATTTCAGCTATTTTATGAACACCTATCGCCTGCAAAATATGAGTTAATTCCTCTAAAGTCTTATCATGAAAACGTGCAACTCTTTCGGCCTTATCTTTAACATCTAAAAGGCTATATAACTGGCTATCTTGCGTTGCAATTCCAGCCGGACAATGATTTGTATTACAACGCAAAGCTTGAATACAACCTAAAGCAAACATCATCCCTCTTGCACTCATGCAAACATCTGCCCCTAAAGCAAACCTTCTCATCATATCAAAAGGATCCACAATCTTTCCTGAGGCAAAAATCTTAATTTTATTACGTACACCACACCCAATAAGAGCTGAATGAACAAAGTTTAATCCTTCACTTAAAGGTGTTCCCAAAGAATTTGAAAACTCTCTTGGGGCAGCTCCCGTACCTCCTTCAGCTCCATCCACAGTTATAAAGTCAGGAAAAATTTTTAGCTCCAACATTGCTTTACAGATAGAAAAGAACTCTTTTTCGCTTCCAATGCAAAGCTTAAAACCAACAGGTTTGCCCTCACTTAGCTCTCTAAGCCTAGCAACAAATTTTAAAAGTCCATCTGGCCCAACAAAGGCAGAATGAACAGGAGGTGAAATAACATCCTTACCAACCTCTACCGTTCTAATATCCGCTATTTCTCGATTCACTTTTTTACCAGGTAACATTCCTCCATGCCCAGGTTTTGCTCCTTGAGAAAGTTTTATCTCAATCAGTTTTACTTGTTCACTTTTAACTTTTTGTGCAAATAAGTCCTCATCAAAAAGACCATCCTTTGTTCTGCATCCAAAATAGCCCGTTCCAATTTGCCAGCATAGATCTCCACCATGTTTTTTATGATAAGGGGAGATTCCCCCTTCTCCTGTATTATGAAAAAACCCCCCAAGTTTTGCTCCCCAATTTAAAGCTTCAATTGCTGTTTTGCTTAAAGACCCATAACTCATGGCCGAAATATTTAAACGAGAAGCCCGATAGGGTTTACGACACTGTTCATTTCCGACCACCACAGAAAACTCCTCCTCAGAAATTTTCTGAGTTTGCTTAAGTGTATGTTCAACCCACTCACTTCCCTGCGAGTAAACATTCCACTGAGTTCCAAACGCCGAGGTATCTAAATCTCCCTTGGCCCTTTGATAGACAATTGATCTTTGCTCTCTTGAAAACGGTCTTCCATCATCAAATCGCTCAACAAAGTATTGCTGAATTTCAGGCCTAATTGATTCTAGCAAATAGCGAAAATGTCCTATAATTGGATAATTTCTTAAAATAGTATGTTTTCTTTGAAAAACATCTCTAATACCTAATAAGCTTAATGGAATTGAGAGAACAAAAAGATTATTAAAGCCAGGATTTACATATCTTCCCAAAATAAAAATCATAAGATTCACAGGTAAAACGGACCATAAAAATTGTTTTCTCATATAAACTCTCTTTATTTAAGTTGATAATTTATCTTACAATTTTTTATGGAAAAAAAATAGATTATGGTGATAATAGTAATATAACTAAAATAACTAAGGAGTTTTTGGCATGAAAATGCTATTTGTTTTACTTTTTTTTACATTTAATTTTACAAGTTGTTCATTTTTTCAAGTTTCAAAAGAAGATAAAGAGCTTCATCAAGAGGCTAAAAAATTCTTTAATCCTCTTCCCGAGTCCCTTATTGATATCAAAAAAAATGAAAAGATTGTTAGTCTTGGAAAGAAATTATACTTTGAGACAAAACTTTCAAAAAGTGGCACCATCTCGTGCAACTCGTGTCATCGAATTGATCAATTTGGCGTCGACAACGAAATCACTTCACCAGGACACGATGGAACCAGAGGTGGAAGAAATTCACCAACGACCTTTAACTCTGCTTTGAATTTTCGCCAATTTTGGGATGGTCGAGCAAAAGACCTTGAAGAACAAGCTCTAGGACCTATACTAAACCCGATTGAGCATGGACTTAAAGATGAGAAAGAAGCTGTCAAGGCCATTACAAATGATGAATACTTAACTTTATTTAAAGAGGCTTTTCCAAAAACCAAAAATCCTATTAGTTTTAAACGTATTGGCTTAGCGATTGCCGCTTTTGAAAAAACACTCCTAACTCCTTCTCGTTTTGATGATTATTTAAAAGGAGATATCTCAGCTTTAACCCATCAAGAAAAAGCAGGACTTTCTAAGTTTATTAAAGTCGGTTGTACGACTTGTCATTCAGGTACAGGCCTTGGTGGAAGCATGTACCAAAAATTAGGTTTGGTAAAACCCTACAAAACAAAAGATACAGGAAGACATGAAGTCACAAAAAAAAGAAGAGATAAATTCAAATTTAAAGTTCCGCTTTTAAGAAATATTGAAAAAACAGCTCCTTATTTTCATGATGGCTCAGTCAAAACTTTAGATGAGGCGATTGCCATTATGGCAGAGTATCAAATCGGCAAAAAGCTTGATCAAAAAGATATTGATGATATTAAAGCCTTTCTCAGTAGTTTAACTGCTAAAAAGCCCATAAAGCTCTAATTTTTTTAAAGACTGGGGAGCATATCTTAAATAGACTCCCCAGTTTTATATGGTAAAACTTTCCTTTCGCTAACATCATCCTCAACCTTTCCTAGGTCGCTCCGAGAAGACAGGTGATGGAAAACACAAACAAAATAATTTATCTAGCTGATTATATTCAAAATCAAACTTCAATTCAGACATTAAAGAATAGAAGTGCTTTAAGTTTAAAAAAACCACAATCACATCTGCTAAGAAAGTTCACAGCACTTGCCCTAGACTTTGCTGCTATTCTCTTAATAAAGATGTCTGTTGATATAGCCTATGCTGTGTTTGTAAATAATTTTTTCTTACCGGTAAACTTCTCCCATAGAGCTGAAATAATTAACGGGCATCAACTCATTCACTTATCCGTATTCACATTGATTTATTTTACTTATTTTTTTTATACCGCTTATATTTTTGATGGAAAAACTTTAGGGAAAATGACCATGAGACTTACAGTTATTGACCAAAGCTTTCTCATGAATCGACATAATAAAAACTATAAAATTAGTCTAGCTCAGGCTTTTAAAAGAGCAATGGGTTATCTTTTTTGTTATTTTTCTTTCGGTACATTCTTTATCTTTAACTTTGCTAGCGAAGACCATAGAGGCTTAGCTGATTATCTCTCTAGCTCTCGCACCGTTAGTGATGAATGGCTAAATTACGCCATCGAAAGCAAAGAATATGACCACCAACAACTCTCTATAGATATTTCCAGTCTTAAAAAACTTGCTGCTGCTTAATCTTTTTTGCTGACCGATCAAATTAATTATAGAGAAAACTCAAACTCACAGACAGAAGCTATTATGATGTAACTATTCTAAATTTCTAGATGTCTTAACAGAAAAGCTTATTTCAAATTTGAAATTATATACTTCTAAAATAACTGCTGCCTAGCGCCTCGATGGAATCGCTTTTTTTTATACAACAGAGGCTCGTTGCTTAGTTTGAGTTTTCTCTATCATCAATTTAATAAGGCGGTTATTAATCTTTTTTGCTAAGACTCACACCTAACTCTTTAAGTTGATCTAAGTCTGGCAGACTTGGAGCACTACACATTAAATCTGTTGCAGCATTAGTCTTTGGAAAAGAAATCACATCTCGGATATTATCCGTTTGAGCCATGAGCATAACTGTTCGGTCAAAACCAAAAGCAATACCTGCATGAGGAGGAGTTCCATACTTTAAAGCTTCCACAAAAAAGCCAAATTTCAGGTTAACTTCATCTTCTCCCATTCCTAAAACTTGAAACATTTTCTCTTGAACATCAGCCTGATAGATTCTTAAAGAGCCTCCACCCATCTCATATCCATTACAAACTAAATCATAAGCTTCAGCTGGAAGATTTTTTAACTTCTCTTTATCTCCACTCATAAAGTCATCAAGACGCTCTATTTTTGGCATAGTAAAAGGGTGATGACACGCATAGAAGCGTCCCTCTTCATCGTCATATTCTAAAAGAGGAAAATCATTTACCCACAAAAACTTATAATCATCTTTTTTAATCAGCTCAAGCGAGTGGCCAAAGTGTCTTCTCAATGCATCTGCACAAGCATGGGCCACTGATTCTTTTTGACTTGCACAGAAGAAAAAAGTTCCATCTTCTGTGACTTGAGCCTTTTGTTTTAACTCATTAAGAATTTCAGCTGATATAAACTTAGAAATTCCTCCTGAGACTTCATCTCCTTTTAGTTTAAACCAAGCAACTCCTTGACCTCCGTGCGGCTTTACAACATTCACCAAAGCATCGACTTCCTTTCGTGAAAACTCTTTGATTCTCGCTGGAACAAAAATGGCTTTATTCATTCCCGTTCCAATAATAGATTCAAAAACACCGAAGCCACTGCCTTTAAAAAGCTCTGTCACAACATGATGCTCCAAGCCAAAACGAACGTCTGGTTTATCTGAACCATATCTCGTCATAGCTTCTTGATAACTCATGACAGGGATTTCAAAGTTTTTATCTAGTTTAAACAAATCCTTTACTATTTTTGTAGATAGGTTTTTTAAATATTGCTGATTAGCAAAACTCACCTCAATATCTATTTGAGTGAATTCAGGCTGTCTGTCGGCCCGTAAGTCTTCATCTCGAAAACACTTACAAATCTGAAAGTACTTATCAGTATTTCCAATCATCAGAAGCTGCTTTAATGTTTGGGGAGATTGTGGAAGAGCATAAACTTTCCCCGGATGAACTCTAGAAGGTACAATATAATCCCTTGCCCCCTCAGGCGTTGTTTTATACAAAATTGGTGTTTCCACCTCAGTAAAACCTTCAGAATAAAGTGCTTCTCTTGCGATTCGCATCGCATTAGATCTAATCGAAAGAATATTTTGTAATTTTTCGCCTCTTAAATCCAAGTAACGATACTTAAGCCGTAAATCTTCTGTTGCAGAGATTTTTCCATGTGGTAAAAAAGGAACTTCTTGAGCTTGAGAGAGCACAGAAAACTCACGAACACTCACTTCAACTTCCCCAGTACTCATATTTTTATTTATAGCGGAGTCAGGTCTAGCTCTAACGACCCCTTTGGCCATGATAACTGACTCTAATGACAAACCTTTTAAAACAGCAAAATCACCTTTAAACTCATCGAAAGCTAGCTGAGTAAGACCGTGTTTATCTCTAATATCCACAAAATGTAATCCACCCAAATCTCTGTATTTATTATTCCAGCCACAAAGAATAACTTCTGTCCCAATATCACTCGAACGAAGTTGGCCGCAATGATGAGTCTTCATTAAACCTGATAAATTTGTACTTTCGCTATTGTGGATTCCCATTTCACTCTCCGTATATTAACATTTTGTGTATGATTACGTTTATACAACAAACAAACCTAAAGCTCATCAGTTTTCTTGGATTTTTATCTATTTTAAGTGCATGTGATGCAGCTTCAACTCATAAACTACAAAATTTAAAAGTGATAAAGCTTCAAACTCCTCAAGGAAAAATCATTAAAACCTATGTGGCAAAAACAGAACAACAACAAAGAGGTGGATTGAGTGGAATTAAAAAAAATGATTTTCCCAAAAATTATGGAATGCTTTTTCCTTCAAATAGGATGAAATTACGACAGTTTTGGATGCCAAATACTTACTTTGATATTGATATATTTTTTATGAACGCTGATTATTATATTATTGATGTTCATCGCTCTCTGGCAAAGTCACCTGGTTTAAGAGCTAAAGAGGATGTTCCTTTATCCAAAAAAGTCTTTTCTCAACATGTTCTAGAAATGCGATCAGATTCTGAAATTGCCAAAAAACTCCATCCTGGCATGAAGCTTATAAAGAACTAGCAACTGAGTCTCTTGAAAAAAGCACAAGATATTCATCCTTCGCAATAACACCAAGATGATCTCTGGCCAATTTCTTTTGATAAACAGGCGATGTTTTAATTCTATGAATCTCTCTAATCAGCTCAGCATTTTCGAGTCTTAAGAGTTCTAAGTTATTTTGCTTTTTAATAAGTGTTTGATTCATTTTATGATAGTCCAAAACCCCACTTTCCATAAAAAATAGACGAAGAACTAAAAATCCACACCCAACCCAGCCTAGCTTTGTCCAAGTCCACTTAAATGATTTAGCCGTTTTACGCTTTTTCTTCTTAACAGACTTTACATAGTTAACTTTTGGCCCAGTTGTTTTTCTTCTTGACCGCTTAGGTGGTTCATTAAACTCAATATCTGAAAAACTTTTTGGCAAAGTTCTTCTTGCTTTCTTAGCTTGACGTGAAGACGCCATTGTTGCGCCTTGAGAGCGAGATTGAGATGAAGGTGAGACTATATCAAAGGTATTTTGAACTATATCCGCATTTTTATCGTTTTCAAAAACAAATTCCAACTTTAACTTCCCTGTATTAAGTGGCTGATTTTACTATACTTTCTATACTATTTTAATCTTTTTACTTTTTCAACACAACTTGCCAAAAAAATCCGAAAAAAATGCCTAGTCAAAAATTATCTTCTAAAAGAACGTCTTCTTTGAGAACCTGTCTGGGAACGAGAACGTCCTGAAGACCTTCTCGAAGATCCTCCAGAAGATTTTCCCTTTGCAACTTGTATTTTAAAAGACTCTCCATTCCAAGTTTCACCATTATTAACTAAAACTTTATCTTGATACTTAGTAGGTAATTCAAAAAATGAGAAATCATTCATAACAGTAATCTTTCCCAACTCTGCACCCTTGATAGAGAATTTTTTTGAAACGAGTCGAATTAAATCAGGGACACCTAAGCCACTTTGACGTCCTAATGTAATATGAAATCTTTCATATCCGCTTTGAGCTCCACCTGAGCTTCTACGCCCATCACGAGTCGCTTTCGTATTTCTTGGTTCAAGATCAATAGAACGAGCTTTCTTGTAACGTTTTAAAGACTGTTCAAAAATAAAAGAATAAAGTCCTTTTAAAATCTCCTCTGCTGACTTATCTGAAAATTTTGCTTTAAATTCTTCAAAATTACCGTCCTCTTCAGAAAAATTTTCAATGGCATCTTCAACTTGAGTTAGGGCTTTCTCAGTTAAAACATTAACAATTTTTTCAACACTTGGAAGTTTAACTCTTTCAATTTTAGCCTGAGTAATTCTTTCAATCTGCGAAATTCTTCGAACTTCACTCGCTTCGATTATAGAAAGGGCAATTCCTTTACTTCCTCCCCGACCAGTTCGTCCAATGCGGTGAACATAACTTTCATTATCTTGTGGTAATGAAAAATTCACAACATGAGTCAAATCATTAACATCTATCCCACGAGCCGCAACATCGGTACAAACAAGCAAAGAAATTTTCTTTTCCTTAAACTTTTTCATAGTTAAATCACGTTGCTCTTGAGACATATCGCCGTGAAGAGCATCTGATGGAAAACCTCTCGCATTAAGCTCATCAGTCAATTCCTTGGCCCCAACCTTAGTTCGAGTAAAAACAATTGCATAAATCTCTTGATTATAATCCAAATAACGACATAAAGCTTCTGCTTGATCTCGTCGACTAACGACGCAATATTTTTGCTCAACGGCATCCGAAGTCAAAATCTTTTTAGTCACTTTAACTAGTTCTGGATCACAGAAATGTTTATTAATTAAATTTAAAATTGGTTTTGGCATGGTTGCAGAAAACATCCAAATCTTCTTTTGCGGAACTTCTGCTAAAATATCTTGAACGTCATCAAAAAAGCCCATATCTAACATTTCATCTGCTTCATCCAAAATAACATAGCGACATTTTTCTAAATCAAAAGCTCCTCTATTCATTACATCTAAGAGCCTACCAGGTGTACCAACAATAACCTGTGGTTTACCACGTTTTAATTCCCGTAATTGACCAGAGATGGGAACTCCACCATAAACAGCAAGGGTTCTCACTGGTTCAAACTTAGAAAGTTTATCTATTTCTTGGCAAATTTGATTGGCCAACTCTCTAGTAGGTGCGATGATCATCGCTTGAATATGTTTAGCTGAAAAATCAATCTTTTCCAAAAGAGGTAAAGTAAAAGCAGCTGTTTTTCCTGTCCCTGTTTGAGCCTGACCAATAAAATCAATATCTGCTTCCAAAAGTTTTGGAATAGACTTCTCTTGAATTTCTGAGGGGGCTTCAAAACCAAGCGCTTCGATTGCCTTCATAGATGAAGACTTAAGATTTAAATCTGAAAATAACATTAAATGTCCTTGTCTCTTACTGAGATCACGAGTTTCTCAGTGGTTTTTCCAAATAATTATTTAATTGGAATTTATACCACTGGAGTTCTTATGGAAGGTTGTCCAAATTATGAACCTGAGTGGTAGTATCGTTGACCCTTTGTATCACATCTTCACACAAACTCAAGGAAACTTAAAGATATTGTAAAGAAAACACAAAGACTTTAAATATATTAATAGCTAAAGAACTTCAAAACTAAATAATTCAAATTACAAACTTAGCTTTTCTATCAAACTCACCCATGCTATCTTTGGCAAAAAAAGAGAATTATATATGACCGACTCAGAAAAAGAACAACTTGTAGCCTATTTTGAAAAACTAAAAGACCTAAGTGCTGAAGATTTAATGAAAAATGTTGAAAACCACCTCGATGATGAAGCGATTGAAATATTTGTAGAACATTTAGAAGATTTTTATGGAATCGAAGACGATGAAGAGCTAGGAATGCTAGCACAAATTATGATTTCAGGATTTATTGCTGGAAAAGAGATTCGCTCTTAAAGCTTCTCTTGAATAGTTCGCCAAAAATGTCTTATAAAACCTAATTCCATAAGAAAATAATTAGCCTTTTGCAACGACTCTATAAAAGGCTTGTCCTGGTTTTGATACTCTAGTTGACGTAAATATTCCCAGAAATCATGATTTGTCTCGCCCTGAATCAACAATTGTCTTAAATTTTCAAAATGAACATTTCCTGAGCCTGCACAGCTCATACTCATCTTGCCATAGCCACTTGAATAATCCTCCAATGGAAAAATTAATTTGAAATACCCATAAAGCTGCTTAAAAAGCTCCATACTCTTTTGAGCATCTCCTAAAGGACCTAATTTAATAAGACGATCTGTGTCCTCAGTGTGTGAAAGCTTAAAAAGAATGGTCATTCTATTCTCACTAGATTTTAACCACCAACTATCTCCTGGATCGGATACATTAAGCACTCGCTCCTCATAAATGGGGAAACGTTTATTGCCTAAATGTTCTTTAATATTTTT
>PAKC01000074.1 GCA_002706205.1 Halobacteriovoraceae bacterium | reverse complement strand
CTATTAATAAAGAGTTATTATTGAACGGGTTCCTTCTCATCTATTTTCGCTTTCCTAAGAAAGCAAAACTTTTATCTTAATATTCAATTGTCAAAGAGCTGTTTGAAAGCTTGGTATGTTTAACACCTAAAATCTTTCAACGCAATCATTTTTTTTCTTTTTACAAAAAAAAATGATCAATATTTGGTGGAGATGACAGGAGTCGAACCTGCGACCCTCTGAATGCAAATCAGATGCTCTCCCAACTGAGCTACACCCCCACATTTATATTGATCAATGATCGCGGATCGTTAATTTATTCAAAATAGAAATGCTTGTCAACAAAATAATGATTCATTATTAAATAATTTTTTCTTTTTTTCCAAAGGACATAAATTTTACTTAGTTGATTTCAACCACAATAAAAATCCACTCAAATTGATTTTATCCAAATGAATACCTTATCCATATTGGCCGGACCTCCAAAGACAGTCTTACTCTCTAAGATTGTAGACTGCTCCTCATAAGAACTCACTTTGGCCAAAAACTCTTTCAAAGAAGTTCGTGGAACATACAAATTAAAATACATTCCCCCTGGTATTTGCGTACCTGGTTTTACATTATCAACTTGACGAACATTGTATTCACCTAAAATTTTAACGAGTTTATTTCTGATACTCTCTGGATCGACTGATGTCATCATAACTCTATAAGCTTTTCTGCGCCCATAACGATTATTACGATATCCACCTTTTTTAATCTCTTCATAATTGGAAAGCTCTAAACCAGCGACTGTAAAATCTTTGGGTAAAGATTCAACAGAAGTTAACACTACATCTGACTCTACCTCATATCGAGTTGTTTGTTCAAAATCTTCAAAAACCTCTCGTGCTCCGATCTTCTCTAATTCATTTAATTCCTTAAGTTGAACCTCTAAATCATCATCAGATACTGAAGATTCACCCTTAAATGATATATTTTTATCCAACCAAAAAAAATTAGGAGAAAATAAAGAGATCTTTTCAACTAAATAATCTTCATAAGTCTTGTTTCCTACTTTAATAGCAAATATTAGCAAAGCCCCTAAAGCAAAAAGAAGCATCACTTCTTGTAAGAATTTAATTTGCTTGCTCAAGATTTTTCTGTCCGTTAAAAAATTTCTTCCAATTTTTTCTTTTGCCTGATCTTCGAAGTATTGATTTAACTTTTCCCAATCAGAATATAATGTTACCTCTAATCCCGTCATAATATCTTCATCCAAACTTCCACGAATATCTCTCTCAAAGGAATAGGCATTAGCTAGCTCATCAAAAGAAAGTTCAAGATTTGAAGATAAAATATTTCCGATATGAAACTTATGATTGAGTTGATCTTCCAAGTGCGGAAATCTTTCAATAAAAAAGTCTCTTAAGATTAGAGATACTAAAGAGGAACTCACTCCAACCTCATAAGAAATTTCATTTATTTTTAAATTTTTATAAATAAAAACATAAACAATAAGCTTTTTCTTAATCCATTTAAACCAAGAAATCATTGGCCCTTGAGTGAGAATTTTTTCTATATTATCTAAAAGAGCAAATTGAGCTTCTAAGCTAATATCAGGGCTAAAAACATGGTCCCAAACCTGATGAAATTCATCAAGATAGCGTCCCTCCCAAGAAATACTATTGAGGTTCAGCTCAAGCCATTGCTTAAAATGTCTCTGATCTTCATAGGTTAAGAGTGTGTTCATATCGATTCATTATACGCACAAACAATAAAAAAGCATATAAAGAATATTCTATCTAGATAAAAGGTTTTTCCTACCTTGATTTGTCCCAACTATATCACTTATCATTAAAGGGAAGGCTCTAAAAAGAGCAGCTTAGAGGACAACAAATATGGACGGAATTAAGCAACAAATGCATGCGAGGCAAGCAGAGGCCATTGATAGTCGGCACCAATTTGAAATGCGCAAAAAAAAGCGAGAGTTGCGTTCTGAAATTGATAAAATTAATGACAAGAGTAAAGCAACGATTACTGAATTAAAAAAAGATTATAGTCAAAAGATTGCTGACGAAGAAAATCAACTTGAAATTAAACTAACTGAACTTCGTCGTAAAAATGATGAAATAATTGCAAATGAAAAAAAGAGATATGAGCAAATGGTCCAAGACTTAAAAAGTAATCATAAGGCCCAAATTGCCGAACTCGAGATTTCTCAAGATAAAGAAGTCGAAAATAGAATTAATGAACACAGAAACTATCTAGAAAGTGCGCAAAAAAAGTTTGAAGCACAAAAAGCTAAATTAGAAGTTTAAACCATAAACTCTTAGGAGAAACTTGATGTCTAATGAATCCAACCAAAACAATATTTTTATCAATGGAAGACAACAAATTATCGAAATGCTACAATACATGGAAGAAGGCGAAAAACAAAAACTTTTAAATAATATCAAATTAAGAAATGCTTCCATGGCAAAAGAACTTTCAGAGCAAAGCTTTTCCTTTAAAAATCTCTTTAGCTTATCTCGTAAAAGCCTCGAAAGAATTTTCTCTAAAGTAAATCCTGCAATAATAGGCCTTGCTTTATACCCCTTAGACCCTAAACTTCAACGAAAAGCTCTGATGTCCCTTGATAGAGGATTAGCTGAAGAAGCTTTTCATATTATGAAGCAAAATCTCTCACATAAAAAACAAGAAACTCAAAGAGCACAAGAAAAGATAGTTCAAATTGCCATACAATTAAGTAAGCAGAATCATGTTAGTCTTTAAGCTTCAGCTGCTTGATAAAGCAATTTTAAATCCTCATCTGTAAGATCATAATTAGAGCTTAATCTTTTATCCTGTATTTTATGCTCCAATAATAAACTACTGGTATTATATATTTTTTCGGACAGGTCTCCAAAAATGCTCTTTATCCAAGAGCTCCCGGCCTGCATAACATCGATAATATCTTTCTTAGGTATTAAAGTAATATGGCACTCCTCTAAAGCCACTGCGTAATAATAAAAAGTCTCTCTGTCACCAAAAAGACAATCTTCTCCCACAACTCCTTTTTCTTCAACTAGATACAAAGGTATTACTCTCTTATCCTTAAGAGAAAAACAGGCCACTTTTCCTGAAGTAAGAAGATATAAGTCTGAGCACTTACTATCCTTTGAAAAAACTTTTTCACCTTTATTAATGACTCTTTCTTCAAATCTATCATCCCCTAAAGATATATGCATCTTTAACTCCTCCGGTCATTAGAGTTCCGTATCTTAAACCAAAAGTAGATATATAAACTCTTTCAACATACAGTTCATCCAAAAGCTTATTGGCCAATTCAATTCCAGACAATATCGTTTTCGATCTCTTTCCTAGAAAAGGATAATCTCTTAAAAAGTCTTCGGGTGTAAACTCTGCATATTTTTTCAAAAGTTGATCTAAGACTTTTTTTTCAAAACTCAAACCATGAACTTCTTTTTCTACAAATTCTCTATGATTTAAATAAATATTTCCTACAGAAGTCATAGTCCCGGCTACACAAAAAAGTTCTCGTGTTCCCATTCTCTTTATTTGCTGACTAAAGTCTGAAAAAATTCTTGATAGTTTCTCTGTATGTTTATGCTCCATTTTCCAATTATTTAATCTCACCGAGCCAACAGGCATAGAAAAAGATTCAATAACTTCTTTCGCCTTAACATCCACTTTAATAAGTTCTGTTGAGGCTCCTCCAATATCCATAATAATAATTTCATCTAAGGTAATCAGGTTGTCACATAAAATGCCAATTGAAGAATAGTAAGCCTCTGCCTCAGCAGTAATTGTAATAATTTTTACACCAAGCTTTTTATAGATCTTGTCAAAAAATTCTTTTGAGTTTTTTGCAACTCTAGAAGCTTCTGTTGCAGTCACAATAATATCGTTGGTCTTGATATTATATTGATTACATATTGAGACATATTCACTTAAAACATCTGAAGTTTCCACCATGGCCTCTTCAATAAAAATCTTATTCTTGTCTAGATCCCTCCCAAGGCCAGTCACCTGAGAATGATTTTCAATGACTTCAAATTTCCCCTCATGGACTTTAGCAATAAGTAATAAAACGGAATTCGAACCGATATCAATAGAAGCTCTTATTTGCCCCATTAAACAATCTCCTGCAAAGTCTTTAAATAGTTTCCTTTAGCAATACCTTTTTCAGATATAATCCCTGTAATTAATTTCCCTTCGGTAATATCAAAACTGGGATTAAACGCTCGAGACTCTCTAGGAGCAATTCGTGTCCCACCATAAGAAAGGACTTCTTCTTCATCTCTAAGTTCAATCTCAATATCATTTCCGGTCTCTATATTTAAATCAAATGAGCTTGTAGGAGCGACAATATAAAAAGGTATATTATAATGATTTGCTAGTATTGCTAAATTAGAAGTCCCAATTTTATTGGCTGTATCTCCATTTTTTACAATTCGATCAGCACCTGTAAAGATAGCATCAACTAAACCTTCTCTCATCAAATAAGAAGCTGCACCTTCAACAACAATTCTATGCTCAATACCAAGCTTCATTAGTTCGTAAGAAGTTAATCTTGCACCCTGCAAATATGGTCTTGTTTCATCTACCCAAACGTCTTTAATTAAGTTATTTTCATGTAAATGCTCCACAACTCCTAAAGCTGTTCCCAGAGAACCACAAGCTAAAAACCCTGTATTACAATGAGTTAAGATTCTAAATTTTTTTTTCCCTTCTCGCTCAACTAGATCTTTTTGAGCAGCTATGGCCATCTTTCTATTTTTGTTTTCAGACTCTCTGATTTGAGTTAGTCCATATTCTACTATTTTTAAGTAGAGATCTTCCTCATTATTTTTAACTTGAGAAACTAAAGAAATAACTTTATCTATTTCAAAATTGAGATTAACTGCTGTTGGTCTAGCCGTGCGCAAAAAGTTTGCTGCCTGTAGCAACTCTGTCTGTGAAAAATCTTTTTTAGACTTTAACCAAAGTGCAAGAGAAAATATAGCAGTAAAACCAATACAGGGAGCACCTCTTACAACCATATCCTTTATTGCCATATGTCCCTGTTCAATTGTTTCACATAAGACAAACTCTTCCTTGTGTGGTAAAAGCCTTTGATCAAGCAGCTTCAAGAATCCATTTTGAAACTGAATCGGTGTATATTCTTCTTGCATCTAAACCCTCTCAATTGGTGCAAATTTAACTAAAAACTTTTTTCTTGCTCCATCGTGAAACTTAATTACGACTTTTTCATCAACACCAAATCCATCAACTTCTAAAACTTCTCCTGTGCCATATAACTTATGTTTAATTTTACTTCCCACAGGATATTTACTTGTCACTTTAGGTGCTGATGATACATAAGAAACTTCTGCGACATCATCATCAAACTGATTCAATTGATTAAATTCATCAGAGTCATCAAAGTCAGCATATTTTTTTCTCTTTGAAGGCTCAAGAGCCTTCTTCTTAACTCTATAGGGCTTGACCTTATAAAAGTCATCTGGAATTTCATCGATAAAACGTGAAGGAGGGTTAAAACGTAATGATCCCCAAAGCATTCGCCCCTGAGCATAACACAAATAAAGTTTTTTCATCGCCCTTGTCATAGCAACATAAAACAATCTTCGCTCTTCTTCCATTGAGGCTTCATCACCATCCATACTCTGAAAAGAAGGAAAAACTGTATCCTCTATACCAACAACAAAAACATAATAATATTCTAACCCTTTTGAGCCATGTATTGTCATAAGTGAAACTTCAGAAAGAGGCTCTTCTGAATCCCCCCCACTTGTATCCAAAGTAATTGACTCCAAAAAGCCGACTAAACTTGCTTGCGATTCATCACTAACATATTGGGATATTGCAGAAGAAAGCTCATCCAAATTCTCCATCCGTCCTTGTGACTCATAAGACTTTTCCACTCTTAAAGCTTCCATATAGCCGGACTCACTTCTGAGCTTCTCATAAATATCTAAGGGACTTTTTTTCTGTTCCTCAAGAGCTTTAGCTTCATGAATCAAGTGAGTGAATTCTCTCAAGCCCGACTTAACCTTAGAGCTAAGTCTTAGATGCTTAAAGTCATCAGGAAAATCAACCGTTTTATTTATCAGCTCCCACAGAGAGAGATCTAATTTAATAGCTTCATCTTCAAGCTTTCTCAACGTCCTTGCACCGATTCCACGTGTTGGAGTATTTATAATACGACTAAGTGCCAATGAATCCATATCATTAACGACACACCTCATATAGGCCAATAGGTCCTTTACTTCTTTTCTTTCATAAAACTTAATTCCTGCAACAACTTTATAGGGTATTTTTAAACGTCTCAACGCATCTTCAATTGTTCGTGATTGCGCATTTGTTCGATAAAAAACAGCAATTTCTTTGGGATCAACGCCTTGAGAAGTTAAGCGATAGACTTCTTTAGCGACAAATTCTGCCTCAGATTTATCGTCATTACATTCTATCAGATCAATGAACTCCCCTTGTTCATTATCTGTCCACATCTCCTTGCCCTTACGATGTTGATTCTTAGCAATAACACAAGAGGCTGCCTCAATAATATTTTTACTCGATCTATAGTTTTGTTCCAGTTTAATTAACTTAGCATCAGGAAATATTTTTTCGAAGTCTAAAATATTTCTTATATCTGCTCCTCTCCAAGAATAAATGGACTGGTCCTCATCACCAACGACACAAATATTTTTCTTTTTTTCAGAAAGAAGTTTCACCAATCGAAACTGAGCTCTATTTGTATCTTGATACTCATCTACAAGAATATAATGAAATCGCTTTTGATATCTTTCCAAAACCTCTGGAAAGTTTTCCAAGAGATTTAAGACTCCAGTTATTAAACCACCAAAATCAACCGCATTAGACTTGTGTAACTCGGACTCAAACTCTTCAAAAAACTCATAAAAATAATCATCCATTTCAAAGCTATCAAGTGTCTCTTGATCTTTACACCCCAAATAAAAACCCAAATTTTTCAACTCATCAATATACTGAAGGATTTCAAAAGGACTTACTTCTTTTTGACTAATTCCGCGCCTTGCGAGGATAGCCTTTGCAATACTTTTTGACTCGGACGTATCATAAATCGTAAAATTCCGACTCAATCCAAGATATTTTGCCTCTTGTCGCAAGACCTTTGCACAAAAGGAGTGAAAAGTTGTAACTTGAATGGCACCAAAGTCCACCTGACTATTTTGAGCAATTCTTTCTCGCATTTCTCTAGCCGCTTTATTTGAAAAAGTAACAGCAAGAATTCTAAAAGGGCTAACTTTTTTTTCCTCTAATAAGTATTGAACGCGTGAAACAAGTGTTCTTGTTTTACCAGAGCCAGCTCCGGCTAAAATCATAACAGGGCCTTCCGTTTGTCTTACAGCTTCCCTTTGCGCTTCATTAAGATGACTTAAATTCATGATTCCTTTTATTCTACCGTTACTGATTTTGCTAAATTTCTAGGCTTATCAATGTCAGTTCCCTTAAACTTTGCAATATGATAGCTCAATAATTGTAATACGACATTTGTCACTAAAGGTTTTAAGTCTGTTAAACCTAAATAATCTATTCCAAAATAGAAGTCTGATATTTCCGATAACTCAGAATCTTCCCCTTCTCCAAGAATAACCATGACTCCCTTTCTAGCTTTAACTTCTTGAGCGTTAGAAAGAGTTTTCTCATAGAGGTCCTTAGTTACAATCGCAATATTTACCATAGATTCATCAAAAAGAGCAATGGGCCCATGTTTAAGCTCACCTGCTGCATAACCCTCTGCATGAACATAAGCGATTTCTTTTAATTTCAAGGCTCCCTCTAAAGCGATTGGATACTGCTCTCTTCTTCCAGTAAAAATGAAACCTTTGTAATTATAGATATCTCGAGCGATCTTTTTGATTTCCTCTTCACGGTTTAAAATTAAAGTAATAGCTTGAGAGAGAAGCTCAAACTCAGATTTTAAGTCTTTTGGTTCATCAAGATAAGCATTTGACAATATATAACCCACCAAAGCCATTTGGGTAAAAGCCTTAGTGCTGGCCACACCAATTTCAGCTCCTGCATGAAGAAGCAAATTATAATCACAACTTCGATATAAAGTTGACCCCTCTACATTTACAATTGAGTAGGTTTTAAGATCCTGAGCAACACAGAGTTCTTGACACGCGAGAGTATCAGCTGTTTCACCTGATTGACTTATAAATAAGCCTACATCTTTCTTACAAATTAATGGTTCTTTGTAGCGAAACTCTGAAGCAAAGTCAGAGTTTACTCTAATTCTATTTTTTCTTTCTAAAAAATCTTTTATAACTAAGCCTGCATGAAGCGCAGTTCCGCAAGCAATAATATGTACCATTTCTGGTCGACTTTTAGTCATTTCATTTAAAGAAGTTATATCTTCTGAATAAATTGAAAATAACTTGTTAACAAGCTCTGGTTGTTCAAAGATCTCCTTAAGCATGAAATGCTCATATTTTCCCTTTGAAACAGTATTTAAGCTCATCTGTTTTTGTTGAATTGTGTAATCCTTCGTTTCATTTCTATTTAAATCTAAAAACGAATAATGGTTATTTGCCTTTCTATGATCAGCAATACACAAAACACTATCTCCAGGAAAGTATATCTTCGTCGTGAAACCTATTAAAGCATATGGATCTGATGAAACATAAACATCTCCACTTTCCTCATTCACCCCACAGACAAGAGGGGCTGAACGCTTAATTGAATAAATTTTATGACTATTTTTTGCAATGACAACAAAAGCAGAATTTCCTTCAATGGATTTAAAAGTGTCAATAATCGCTTGCTCAATATCTTTGGATTGTTTAAATTCATCTGATAACTTCACAAGAAATGTTTCTGAATCAGTTTCTGATTTAAACTGATAACCTTTCTGTTTAAGTTCTTCACGTAAAACATTGGCATTTTCAATAATACCGTTATGAACAATAGAAAAATCTTCATTGCCATGAGGATGTGCATTAGTGTCATTTACTTTACCATGCGTTGCCCACCGAGTATGCCCAATACCTATAGTTGAACTCAGCTCAGACTTTTCTTTCAAAAAGTTTTTTAAGTTATCTAATTTTCCTTCTTTTTTAAAAATACATAACTTGCCGTCAATATTCATACTGATTCCGGCTGAGTCATAACCTCTATATTCTAATCGAGATAAGCCTTCTAAAACAGGAGAGACAGCATCTGATTTACCACTATAACCTACAATTCCACACATATTATTACACCTTTATATTTTATCTTTTTTCTTAATAAATTTATGGGCCATATTCTCTTTTGTCACTTGCCTTTGGCGGGCAATAGCAAAAGCTCCACTGGGAACATTTTTATTAATCGTCGACCCAGACCCAATATAAGCCTCATCTCCAATTTCAACAGGTGCAATCATTTGGCAGTCACTACCCACAAAAGAGTCTTTACCTATTGTTGTTTTATGTTTATTGGCCCCATCATAATTGCACGTAATAAATCCACAACCAATATTTGTGTTTTCTCCAATTTCTGCATCTCCTACATAGCTTAAATGAGAAACCTTAACACCATCATGTAAAAGAGTTTTTTTGGTTTCAACAAAGTTACCTACCCTACAATTATCAGAAATGATTGTTCCCTCTCTAAGCCGCGCCATTGGACCAATTGAAGCATTTTTTCTCACCTGTGTTCCTTCTAAATATGAATAAGCTTTGATTTGAGACCCAGCTCCAATAACAGAGTTTTTAAGAATACAACCAGCTTCAATCTCAACTTCAGCCGCAATTTTAGTGTGCCCAAACAATTGAACATTTGGGTGAAGTACACTTCCAGGCTCAATCTCAACCTGATCTTCAATATAGATTGAATCTGCATTAATCATTCTAACACCTGCAAGCATCAGTTTTTCTTTTTTTCTTTGGGCCAAAACTTTTTCTGCCATTTCAAGCTGAACTAAATTATTTACTCCCAAAAAGTCTATCTCTTGCTCAAACTTGATCGCTTTTACATTAAGGTCTTTTTTTAAAAGATCAGTAAGATAAAACTCTCCTGATTGATTATTATCATCTAAATCATTTAAATACTTTTTAATATGAGATGTTTTAAATAAATAAAGACCAGAATTGACTTCAGTAATTTTTCTTTGTTCTTGACTTGCATCTTTCTCTTCAACGATATCAAAACCAACTTCTCCGTGATTAATTCTTCCATAACCAAATGGTCTTTGTGCAATAAAGCTCGCACAAACGGCATCATAATTATTATCAATCAATTCCTCATACAGCCTTTGGTAAACTTCAGAAGTAATTAATGGTGTATCAGCACACACAATAAGAGTATATTTATTCTCCCAAGCGAGAGGAAATTTTTCAAAAAAGACTTGCACCGCATGCCCAGTTCCTAACTGTTCTTGCTGATGTGCAAAATTAAACTTCATCTGAGAAAACTGTCTCAGTAAATGACTTTCAACGAGCTCTCTTTGATGACCTACAACAAAGTTTAAATCTAAGTCTTGGCCAAAACGAGTCAATCCCTCTACGACATAGTCTACCAAACACTTTCCCAATGCTGGACACAAGGGTTTAGCAGTATCAATCTTCAAACGTGTGCCTTTTCCTGCTGCTAAAATTACCGCATTAATTCTGTCAAGCATATATGTATCCCATCCTTCTAATCAGTCAATAATCAGCCCCCATCATATCAAAACATTCTTTTTATGGAACTTAAAAATGTTATTTCAGCAGGATAGAAGTTTTTTAAAAAACTTTTAAAGGTTACTTAAGCATTCCCGAAAAGGAAAAAGTAAATGGAATTATAAAGCGTTCAATATAAGCTGGAGGAACACGTTATGGTTACAAATTATGAGGGTGAAAATATTGAGTTCAAAGAAACACTCCCCCTCCTACCGATAAGAGATCTTGTTGTTTACCCTTTTATGATTTTGCCTTTGTATGTTGGAAGAGAGTCCTCCATTCAAGCTGTTGAAGAAGCTATTAACACAACAGACCGTTTAATACTTCTTGCAAGTCAAAAAGACATTCATGCAGAAGCCCCTTCACCAAGTGAAATCTATAACCTTGGAACTGTGGCCATGATCATGAGAAAAAGAAACCTCCCTGATGGACGACTAAAAATCTTAGTCCAGGGATTAACCAAAGCAAGAATATTACAGTTCGAGCAAAACGATCCTTTTTTCAAAGTTAAACTTACTAAGACAGAAACTGTTGAAGTAACTGAAACTCAAGAAGTCATCGAAGCCCTATTGCGGAATGTGCGAGAGAATTTAGAACTTGTTATTAACAAAAGCAAAGTTCTCTCTCCTGATATTCTTATGATTTTGGAAGATATTCACAATCCAAGTCGTTTTGCCGACCTTGTTGCTTCAAATCTAAACCTTAAAGTAGAACAAGCACAAGAAATTCTTGAAACTCTTAATCCTGTAGATCGTTTAAATAAAATTAATGATATTCTTCACAGTGAAATTAAGATTTTAAGCTATCAAGAGCAAATTAAGTCCTCAACAAATGAAGAAATCTCCAAAACCCAAAAGGAGTATTTTCTTAGAGAACAAATTAAACAAATGAAAAGCGAACTAGGAGACAACACTCCCCAAGATGAGTTTTCTGAAATTCGTCAGAAAATATCTCATAAGAATATGCCATCAGAAATTGAATCCGAATGCCTCAAACAACTTACACGTTTAGAAAGAATGCATCCAGACTCATCAGAGTCTAGTATCTTGCGAGGGTATCTTGAATGGATGTCTGATCTACCTTGGTCTGAAACGTCAGAGGAAATTACAGATCTTAATCATGCTATGGAAGTTCTTAATAGAGACCATTTTGATCTTAAAAAAATTAAAGAAAGAATTCTAGAACACCTTGCAGTTAGAACTTTAAAGGGAGGAAAGGTCAAAGGACCTATTCTGTGCTTTTCGGGACCTCCAGGAGTTGGTAAAACTTCATTAGGAAAATCCATTGCACGCTCAATGGGACGGGAGTTTGTTCGTATCAGTCTTGGCGGGGTTAAAGACGAGTCAGAAATTAGAGGACACAGAAGAACATATGTAGGGGCCATGCCTGGTCGCTTTATCCAAGCAATGAAGCAGGCTAAAACCACAAATCCAGTTATCATGTTAGATGAAATTGATAAACTTGGATCAGACTACAAGGGAGACCCTTCAAGTGCTCTTTTAGAAGTTTTAGATCCAGAACAAAATGCTCATTTTAGAGATCATTATCTTAATGTTAATTACGACTTATCCAACGTCATGTTTGTCGCAACGGCCAATGTTTTAGAAAATATTCCAGGTCCTTTACGAGATAGAATGGAGATTATTAACTTAAGTGGTTACACCCAAGAAGAAAAGCTTGAAATTTCAAAACAGTACTTGATTCCTAAACAAATGGATGAAAATGGTATAACCCATGAACATATAGATTTTCACGACGATGGTGTTAAAACTGTCATCGATGGTTTTACTCGTGAAGCAGGACTGAGAAATCTTGAAAGACAAATAGGGTCTTTGTGCCGAAAAGTTGCTAAAAAGATAGCAGTTGGAGAATCGACAAAAACGCATATTCTTCCAGACGCCGTTGAGGAATTATTAGGCCCGGCCCTCTATAGTAAAGAAGACCATAAAGAATTTGATGAAGTTGGTGTCGCGACAGGTCTTGCTTGGACAGCAGCTGGAGGAGAAATTCTTTTTATCGAAGCAACAAAAATGAAAGGAAGTGGGATTACATTAACGGGACAACTGGGTGATGTCATGAAAGAATCAGCTCAAGCTGCAATTGGCTTTATTAGAAGCCAGGCGACAAAGCTTGGAATTGATGAAAACATTTTTGATAAACATGAAATTCACATTCACCTACCTGCTGGAGCAATTCCAAAAGATGGACCAAGTGCAGGGATTACACTTGCTACTTCAGTTGTTTCACTTCTTACAGAAACTCTTATCAGTAAAGATATTGCTATGACTGGAGAAATTACACTGACAGGAAAAGTCCTTCCAGTTGGAGGAATAAAAGAAAAAGCTCTCGCAGCAATGAGAGTTGGGATTGAAACAATCATTATTCCTTGGAAAAACCAAAAAGATCTTACCGATATTCCAGAAGAGTTTAGAAAAAAGATAAATTTTATTCCTGTTAAAAACTTTCAGGAAGTTTTAGAGGTGGCCATTCTCGACTGGGAACCACACGCAAAGAAAATAAAAAAATCAAGTAAAACACATCCTACAAAAGAAAAAAGCTCAAGTATTGCCGCATAAAAAAAAGGGAAGCAACGCTTCCCTTTTTTATTTTCTTATACTTCATAAATAAGTTACAATAGTCCTATAACCACAGGACTGATTGCATGGAAGCAAATAAAACAAAAGAATATCGAATATTAATAGTTGATGATTCTGACTTTACTCGCTCTAACATCTCAGCAATGTTAGATGAACCTAAATACAATATTATAGGTGAAGCCATGAACGCCAACGAAGCTATTAATATTCTCAAAGATAGAAAAGCACACTTAGCCATTATCGATGTTGTTATGCCAGATGTTAGTGGGATTGAATTGGCCAACTATATCAATGATAATTTTCAAGATACAGCTGTTATCATGATTTCATCACTCGGCCAGGAAAGCATTGTTATTGATTCTATATCAGCTGGAGCAAGCGATTATATCCAAAAACCATTTTCAAAAGAAGATTTATTAACATCTGTAGACAAAGTTTTAGAAAATATTGCTAATAACGAGGATTAATCTTATGGAACTTTTTCAAAACAATTTAAATAAAAGTGACAATATACTCTCTCTTCTTCAAGAATGTGCAGTAGAGGAAATAAATATTTACAACCAAGCTCACATAGAAATGGATTGTCCATTTTTAACAACAAATAAATTACCAGTTCAAACAAAACATGAAATTCCTCTTTATTTTGAGTTAAAAGGTGATTTCAATGGTGTTGCAATTTGCTACCTAGACACGTATCAAAAAGAATTATCTGTTGATCAAGCCTCCTTCTTTCAATCTCTTTATGTTGAAAGTATGAATATTTTGCTTGGAAAGATGCTAACTGAAATTGATAAAAAAAAGCATTATGAGATAACTTGTTCATCCCCATATATTTCAAAAACTCAAACCATGATGAATATCTTCAATGACAATAAGACTCAAATATATCATGCCAATTATAAACTGATTACAAATCTCCATGAATATGATTGTAGAGTCATTTTTAATTTTCTATAAAGAGGTAATAACGATGTTTGGAATTCTATTTAAATTCTCTCTTGCTTTTATATTTAGCTATATCATTTTATCATTTCAAATACAGAACAAACCTATTTTTTATCATATTTCAGAACTTACTGGTCCACTTGGAGTCGAAGTTCAAAAGAGCCTTTCAAAAAGTGTGAAACGAACCATCACTCAATCTAAAGAAATGGGAAAAGACCTATTTGAAAATGCAGATCCTGTCTATTTAAAAGATTCAATTAAAAGTTCTCAAAGTTCACTATTTAATCAACAGGACTCAGAGCTCATCTTAGAAGAAATCAAAAAAGAAGAAACAAAGAAATTAGATGAACTGATCAATAAAAATTAAATATACCGATCGTCTAAAACTTGATATATTACATTTCTTATGGCGAGCCAATCTCATTGTGAACATTGTCACGAAAAAATCATTATTCCCGTTTTTCTAAGTGATGAAGAATCTGACATTGTATTTTGTTGTGAGGGCTGTAAAACTGTTTACGAAATTCTCCAAGAAAAAAACTTAACTGACTATTATCGATTACGAGAGCAAACAGCTCAAACGAATCCTACAGCAGTAAAAATTAGTGGACAAAAATATAAATACTTAGATGATCCCGAATTTAAACAAAAATACACCATTATTTCCAATCAAACTCTTCAAATTACTTTTTACCTTGAAAACATTCACTGTCTAGCTTGCCTATGGCTAATAGAAAAGCTTCCTGAAATTAATCACGAAGTGTTAAACTCCAAATTAAATATGTCCAAGTCCACAGTAGACATTACATTACTAGAAGATGCAAAAATATCTCAAATTGCCCAACAGCTCGAATCACTTGGCTATCCACCTCACCCGATTATGGAGGAAAAGGAACTTAAAGAACATAAAATTAAAGAAGATCATAAAGATCTCATTCGGATTGCAATCGCATTTTTTAGCACGGGAAATATTATGCTTATGGCCTTTGCTGTTTATGCAGGAGCTACCGGACATATCGAAAAATATTTTAACTGGATCTCTCTTTTCTTATTCTTTCCCATCATATTTTATTGCGCCATTCCTTTTTACAGAAATGCCTTTTCTTCTCTGAAAAATAAACTCATATCTATTGATCTTCCCATTGTGATAGCTCTTTTATTTGGAGGAACATTCAGTTTATTTAGTGTTCTAAATGATGATACTCATATTTACTTTGATTCGCTTTCAATGCTTATTTTTCTCCTCTTAACATCTCGTTTTTTACTCAAAAAGTCTCAACAAAAAGGGCTTGAAGCTTCTGAGCTTTCCAACTTTTTTACTCATTTAATTGCTTATAAAGTCGAAGATGACCAAACTCTTAAAGAGGTCAATGCAAAGTTTCTGTTGCCCAACGACATCATTTATATTTATCCAGGAGACACTATTCCAGCAGATGCCCAAGTCATCCAAGGAACTAGCAAAGTAAATAATTCACTTCTTACAGGTGAAGTCATTCCCCAACCGATCCAAGCAGGTGAGTATATTTTTTCAGGAACCATAAATCTCGATCAAGAATTAACCGCCAAGGTTATTCACACAGGTCAAGATTCGAAATTAGGACAAATTTTATCTGCTGTTGAACATGGCTGGAACCAAAAAACGAAAATTGTTTCCTTAACCGATCAAATTGCCAAATATTTTGTTCTGGGTGTTTTCCTTCTCTCTTTTTTCGTTTTTTCTTATTTTATTTTCCAAGGAAGAATTGAAGATGCCTTTATTAGGACTCTTACCCTTGTTATCATTACTTGCCCTTGTGCCCTAGGATTAACAACCCCTCTTACCCTCACGATTAGTTTAGCCAAGCTGGCTAAAAAAGGCATCATTATAAAAAATGAACTTGTTTTAGAGATGACCAATAAAATTAAAAATATTATTTTTGATAAAACAGGAACATTAACCCATGGAAAGTTTCAAGTTATTAAATGGGAAAGTTTAGATCGTTCAAATTACTTCAATGTGATATATCAATTAGAGAGTAAATCCCAGCATCCTATTGCAAAGTCTATAACTGATTATTTAAAAGCCTATTATCTTGATGAAATTAAACAAAGCCTAGAATTAACTCATTATACAGAGACACCTGGAATTGGACCTAGTGGAACAGTTCACAATGATTTTTATGAATTAAATCAAATTAAGGCTGAAATAAACAGTAATACACTCATTGGCCTATACAAAAACCATATGCTAGTTACTAAAATTCATCTTTCAGACAGTCTTAAACCTGATGCCTACAATATTATTAAAAAACTAAAAAATTTAAACTATAATATTTATTTACTCTCTGGTGATAATAAACTTTCTGTACAAAAAGTAGCCTCAGACTTAGAGATTTTACCCCAAAATACATTTTACGAACAGTCTCCTCAAGATAAGCAAGAGTTTATTAAAAAAACGCCTAACTCAATGATGTTAGGAGATGGAGCTAACGATGCTATTGCTCTAAGTTTTGCTGATATTGGTGTTGCCATTCATGGAAGTGTCGACATCTCTCTTAGGGCCAGTTCAGTCTTTATGGCCACTAAGGATTTACAAAATATATTAAGATTACTAATTTCGGGTAAAGAGACCCTACATATAATTAAAAGAAATTTAATATTTTCACTGCTTTATAATTCTTTAGGGCTGATTTTAGCCATTCAAGGCTATATAGATCCGCTTGCTGCTGCCATTATAATGCCCTTAAGCTCTTTTACAGTCCTCGCTTCAACTTTAATTGGAACCAAAAAACTCAGACAAAATTTGTCCTGAATCTCTCAAGAAAGAACATGATTTATATCATTAAATAAAAACTTAATTTCATTTAAGATGTTTTAAAATACAGATAGTTATGTAGAATAGATAATTCAATAACTATTAAATTTAGTGGGAGTCCGTATGGACATTTTGTTTTTAACTCTTCCCCTTGCCTTAATCTTAGCCCTGATTTTTATTGGGATATTTATTTATTCTGTAAAGCTTGGTCAATACGATGACCTTGATACCCCTTCATATAAAATGCTTCTTGATGATGAAAAAGATAAAACAAAAAATGAATTAAAAGGAAAAGATTTATGAGTGAATCAAATCAAAAAATGGAAACATTTTCCTACGATGATAAAATCGTAAAAATGTTTGCTTCAGTAACACTCCTATGGGGAGTCGTTGGAATGTTAGTTGGTTTAATTATTGCTTCCCAATTAGCCGACTGGAGAATGAATTTTGGAATTGAATGGTTAACATTTGGCCGACTTCGTCCTCTTCACACGAATGCTGTTATTTTTGCTTTTGTAGGAAACAGTATTTTTGCGGGTATTTATTATTCTTTACAACGACTTTGTAAGGCAAGACTTTTTAACGATACCCTTAGTAAGATTCACTTCTGGGGATGGCAACTCATAATTGTTGCAGCAGCAATAACCCTACCGATGGGTTATACTACAAGTAAAGAATATGCTGAACTTGAATGGCCAATTGATATAGCCATTGCAGTAGTTTGGGTTATTTTTGCCATTAACTTCTTTGGAACTCTATGGAGAAGAAGAGAAAAGCATATTTATGTTTCTATTTGGTTTTATATTGCAACAATTTTAACAGTTGCCCTTTTACATATAGTTAATTCACTTGAATTTCCTGTTAGCTTAATGAAAAGTTATCCCATTTTTGCTGGTGTTCAAGATGCTATGGTTCAATGGTGGTATGGTCACAATGCTGTTGCCTTTTTTCTGACAACACCTGTTTTGGGTCTCATGTATTATTTTGTTCCAAAAGCAATCAACCGACCTATCTATTCATATCGACTATCTATTGTTCACTTTTGGTCACTGATATTCATTTATATATGGGCGGGACCTCACCATCTTCTCTATACAGCTTTACCAGACTGGGCTCAAACTCTTGGTATGATCTTTTCACTCATGCTATGGGCTCCTTCTTGGGGAGGGATGATTAACGGTTTATTAACCTTAAGAGGTGCTTGGGATAGGGTTCGTAGAGAGCCAATTCTTAAATTCTTTGTTACAGCTCTAACTTTCTATGGAATGTCCACATTTGAAGGACCACTACTTTCGATCAAGTCTGTAAGTGCTCTCGGCCATTATACAGACTGGATCATTGGACACGTTCACTCTGGTGGTATTGGCTGGAACTACTTTCTTGCAGCTGGAATCACTTATTATATGGTGCCACGCCTCTGGAAGACAGAGCTCTATTCTGTAAAGCTTGGTAATATTCAATTTTGGACAGGAACGATTGGGCTTGGACTCTATTATGTCTCAATGGTTGTCGCCGGTATTACTCAAGGTCTCATGTGGCAAGCAGTTGATGCAAACGGAGCTTTAGTTTACCCAGACTTTGTTGAAACTGTTACTAAGATTCTTCCTTTATACTGGGTAAGACTAGTAGGTGGATTACTCGTTTTTGCGAGTATGCTCATCATGGTCTACAACATGATTAAAACTATCAGAGGTGCAAAAAAAGAAGACCAGGTAGAAGAGGTCTTCAAGGCTCCTGCTCCAACTTGGAAATCATCTAAAAATAAAGATCAAGATCAAGGGCATAGAAAACTTGAAGGGATGACTGCAACATTTTCGGTATTAGCTCTAATAGCAGTTTTAGTTGGTACCGCTATTGAATTTATACCGGCTTTTATGTCCAATAATTTTATTAAAATATCTAAAGATGTAAAACCTTATACTCCACTTGAACTCGCTGGAAGAGATATCTATATCAGAGAAGGATGTTATACTTGTCACTCTCAAATGATTAGACCGATGGCCAATGAAAAACTTCGCTATGGAAAAGTTTCAGAAGCCACTGAGTTTATTTATGACCGTCCATTTCAATGGGGTTCAAGAAGAATTGGTCCAGATTTGGCCAGAGAAGGTGGGAAGAGACCAAACTTTTGGCATTATCGACACATGATTGACCCAAGAGAGATGACTCCAGGCTCAATTATGCCTGAATACTCATGGCTAACGAGAAAAAAGACTGGTTATGCAATTTTACCTAAAAAATTAAAAGTCATGGCCGCTTTAGGAGTTCCTTACTCACAAGATGATATAGATAATGCAATTGTAAATGCAAAAAAACAAGCTGCAGAAATCACTAAAGAAATGGAATCAAGTGGTGTTGAAATGAAGGTACAAGATAAACAAATCATTGCCTTAATTGCATATCTTCAAAGACTAGGGACAGATCTAGGAGGTCAAGAATGAAATCATCTGTTTTATCAAATTGGAATATACCTTGGCTTCCAAGTTTAGCCTTAATACTCTTTCTAACTGTTTTTATCATCATGCTTGTTATGATTTTTAGAAAAGGTAGTAAAGAACTCTATGCGGCTCAAAGTGCGCTACCGCTTGAAGAAGAAGGGAGAAAAAACAATGAATGAAAATAATGAAAACCAAGATAAAGTAAAAGTTTTTGAAGATGAAAAAGAAATTCTTCTAGATCATGATTATGATGGAATTAAAGAACTTGACCATCCTCTTCCCTCATGGTGGTTAGGAATATTCTACGTAACAATCATCTTTAGCATTGGCTATTATGTTTATTATACATTTATGGATGGACCAACCCTTACAGAAGAATATAAAACCGAAATCGCCAATGTAGAAGAAGCTCAAAAAAAATGGGAAGAAAAAAACAATAGCTTTAACATGGATGAATATAATGCTTGGGTAAATACACCAAAAGCTAAAAAAATTGCCAAAAAAACCTACAGAAGAAAGTGTAAAGCCTGTCACGGTCCTGATGGAGGAGGAGGCGTCGGCCCTAACCTTGCCGACAATTATTGGAAAAACGGTGATGGAAGTGTTGAAGCCATCTATAAAGTTGTAGACAAGGGTGTCGTTGATAAAGGGATGGAAGCCTGGGGACCCAAGATTGGTAAAGAAAAAGTGATGGCGGTCGTGAAATATGTTAAGGATTTTCAAGGCACAACGCCAACAAATCCAAAAGAACCTGAGGGTAAACTATACGAGTAAATTATGAGTGAAAAAAAAGGAGAGCCACACGAAACCCGTCTGGCCACAACTGATGAACATGGTCATAGAGTTTATATCCATCCAGAGGATATTAAAGGCAAGTGGAAAACAAGAAGAACTTTTTTCTACTGGTTTTTAATTATTTTATATCTGGTGCTGCCATGGATTTATGTTGATGGGAAACAATGGGTTCTCCTTAATATTCCTCAAAGAGAGTTTACAATCTTTGGTGAAGTTTTTTACGGCCATGATGGCCCTCTACTTTTTTTTCTTGTCATAGGGTTTATTATTCTAATGGCTTTTATAACAAGTATTTGGGGGCGAGTCTGGTGTGGGTGGGCTTGCCCTCAAACTGTTTTTATCGACTCAATTTTTCGCCAAATTGAACGAATCGTCGAGGGAAATGCAAGAAAACGTAAAAAGCTTGATAAGCAAAAAATGAACTTAGAGAAATTCTTTAAACGCTCACTTAAATGGACCCTTTTTCTCTTAGTTTCATTACATATTGTCCATTCTTTTCTAGGTTATTTTGTAGGTACCCGAAAACTTTTTTGGATTACTATGGGGTCGCCAGCTGAAAACTGGTCTTTATTTATTACGATGCTTATTATTACTGGGATAATTCTTTTTGACTTTGGTTGGTTTAAAGAGCAGTTTTGCATTATTGCCTGTCCCTATGGCCGTTTTCAAAGTGTCTCAATGGATGACAACTCTCTCGTTGTAGCCTATGACTATAATCGTGGAGAACCTCGTAGAGATAAAAATGTACCTAAGGATCAGGAAGGTGACTGTATAAATTGTAATCACTGTGTAAAAGCCTGCCCAACAGGAATTGATATCAGACGAGGAACTCAATTGGAATGCATTGCTTGCACAATGTGTATTGATGCCTGTGATAATATTATGGAAAAGGTCAAACGACCCAAAGGTCTTATTCGTTATACTACTGAAAACGAATTAAAAAATAAGCCCAAACCAAAAATTCAAATTCGAAGTATTATTTATCTCATTATTCTCTTTGCTATTGCTGCAGGCTTAAGNTTCTCTCTAAGTAAACGTAAAGACCTTTCTGCACAACTTTTAAGAGCAAGTAAAACTCCTTATCAAGTTTTAAAACGTGAAAGTGGAGAAGAACATATTCTAAACCAGTATAGGCTTAAGATAACCCAAACAGATCCAAAAAAGAAAGATCTGATTTTGAAATTAAATAACACTCAAGTCAAAATGACTTCACCATACAACGTTATTGAAATGGAAGAAGATAATTTTCAAACCCCTATTTTCTTTGAATTTGAAAAAGAAATACTTATAAATGGTAAAAAAACAATTCTTCTTAATCTTGTCGATAAAGACACAAATGAAGTCATAAAAACAATGGAGCTCGACCTTGTTGGCCCAATTAAATGACATTCAAAATGTATCAACTTGGTTAATTCCAGGGATTACTTTTCTTATTGCTCTTGGAGGCAGTGCTCATTGTGTAGGGATGTGTGGCGGCTTAGTTATGGCTTTCAGTCATGACTTAAAGTCAAACTTTACTTACCAACTAGGACGACTCTTTTCCTATATGCTTTTAGGATTTCTTGCAAGCTTTTTAGGAGCAACTTTTGTTAAAACTTTTCAATCTGAAGAAGTCATTTTGGTATCATCTTTTTTCTTTGGAGGTCTTCTAATCTACTGGGGACTTAAAATACTTTTTCAAAAAACCTTAAAACTAACCCCACCACACTTCGTTAGTTCTCTTTCAAAAAAAATTTATAGCTTAAGCCTTAAATTCAAAACACGGCCTTCTTTTTTTCGATCTTTTTTTATGGGCTCACTTTCTATCTTCTTACCTTGTGGATTTCTTTATGGAGTTGTTATCATATTGGCAAGTTTTGCTAATCCCATCCTAGGAGCAGTCGCCATGTTAAGCTTTTGGATAGGGACAGTTCCAAGCTTACTATTTGCTTCGACTATTTTAACAAAAGTTTTAAATCCACTAAAAAATAAAGCGCCACTTATATCTTCTTTAGGATTAATTTTAATTGGTGTTCTTACAATCGGTTTTAGATTTTTTAATTTTTATACACAATCATCACAACATATGGGACATATGTGTCATTAAAAAAGGCCATATAAGTTATGGCCTTTTTTATTTAGGATAAACTTTTTAATTTTTTAAGATTTAATTGCTTCTGATCCAGAACTTCTAACCTCTTCACTTTCAATTGTGCTGGTCTTTCCAAGCTCTCCACTACAATTAACTCCTTCACTCATTAAGTTAGATCTTTCTCCAACTGTTACATCTTCATCTGAAGCTGAATAAGCAACTCCTGTAAACAAAGATAAAAATAATACCATAAATAATGCTTTCATATACTCTCTCCTTTTGAAGTATAATAAATTAACTTAGCTATTAATATGCATAGACTGTGCCAATTTAAATACTTCCCAAACCACTAAAATCACACTATATTTGCTCATTCTGCCGTATAAAGTTTAAACACTGAACAGATTTTAATCAAAAAAAACCGCTTAAAAAGCGGTTTTTAATAAAACTATTATTTGCCTAAAAGCTCGTTTTTAAGCTCTATAAGCCGATTTGTATCTGATAAAAGGTCTAAGTCCTTGATTTGATCTGAATCTTGCTCCTCGATCTCTACGTTCTCTAAAATAGACCTTATCTCTTTTTGCAGTTGAATAGATTCACCAATTTTATTTAGAATTCTTTTAGCTTTAACAGCTCCATCCATATATTCAAGAACTTTTTCTCTTGTCGGGTCATTTGCTGATGCAAAAACAGACTTTGGACGCAATTCCCCAGCATTACCACCTGTGACTTTAAAGACTAAACCCGCAAACTTGTCTTTTAAACTCATATTCCCTTTATCTACAAATTCATTAATGGCCAAAGCAGATAAAAAATCGACTCTTGCCCTTAGTAAGTCAATTAGCATCCCCCTGAAACTCCTTACGACGACTTTTTGTTCATTAATATTGAGCTCTTCTCCCCTTGATTCCTTAATCAGAGCAGACTCAATAACATCATACAAACTCACCTCTTCCAACTCATAGCCTAATTCTTTATTTTGTTTAATTGTTCTATGTTGAAGCAAATCTTTAAAATGAAAAGTCGCTGCATTAGCATAAAAGCTTCTTTCGGCTTGCTTATCCTCTCCCTCTAAGTTTAATGGGGACATCTTCTCCAGTCTTGAAGTGTAAGGGATCAGATCATAAAATTTATCTTGTTTTAATTGACTATAAGTAACAATAAGAGAACGATACATTTCATCAAGAGCATCCCCAATCAATTCCTCTCTAATTGAAAGCCCATATTCATCAGCAACTCCATCCCAAATCTGGAACTCTAAAGCTAAATAAAATATTTTAGCATCAGTAAGATCATTTCCAATATCACCATCAGGGTAAAGCTCTTTTCTTTTCTGATATCGTTTTTCCTCAGAAAAACCATGTCTACTAGCAGCTGCGAGGTTAGATGTATTCTTGTTCGTTTGATCCATTTTTTCGCTCATCTGCTGAGTCGTCTCACTCATATCTTTTGTTGTTTCCTTCATATCTGCTGTCGTATTTTTCATATCCTGCATAGTCTGAATAGGACTTTCACAGGCCGTAAACAAGACATAACATAAAGATAAAGATAAAGATATAAATGAGTATTTCATAGATTCTCCCAATTTAAATTAATAAAAAAATATGACTTTTAGTTTAGTCTGCAAAAAAATTTAATGGGAAAATTTTGTAAACTTTACAGGTAATTTGGATATATATACGGAAAAATTAAAAACAAATGTTAAATAACAAAAAAAAGCCACCCATAAAGAGTGGCTTTGACTTATAAATTTAATTTTTTTTAGCCATCAACTTCAGTCGCTGAGCTTCCATTAGTTTCTTGTCCTGAAGCAGCTGGAACTTGAGTTTCCTCTCCTGGATTTCTATCCTCATTACAAAGGTCAGCACCCGATGGTGTTTCTTCAGCGTAAACATTTCCAAGTCCTGTAAATATTGTTAGTAATGTTAATAAAAATAGTTTTTTCATATTATCCTACCTAGTTAAATCCTTACATATTTAAATTCACACCTGCTGGCTTCACAATGGCCAATAAGTTTTGAAATGCTTGAGTTACCTGTAACGCCATTTTATGACCCTTTTTAGACTCAACTCGCTTAATTTCACCGTAGTTATCATAAGCAACTTGAATTTTTCCAACACCCTTCATATCAATTTCCACAGGCTTACCTAAAGAGTTATATTTAAAAGCTAAGACTCTTCTTTTCTTAGTTTTTGTATCTTTATCAACCATTTTCTGAATCTTACCCTTACTATTATATATCAATAATACGGCTTTACCTTGAGAATTCTGTGCTTGCTTAAGATTACCTTTCTTATCATATTTAAATGTTGTAACACCTGACTTGTTCTTAACCCTTGAAATCTTGTTATGAACCTTGTCATAAGCAATTTCAACATAGTCTCCTCGTGTAGAAGTTTTCTTAGTTAGTAGACCTTTATCGTTGTATTCAAAGTTTGTAACAACTTTTCCTCTGGCAATTTTTAGTGGCAGTCCACAACATTCAGAATAAATAGTTTCAGTTTTGATACCATTAATTTTCGTCATAATACGGTATGTATAACGTGACCCATCAGGTCTCGTTTTTATTTCATACTCATACTTATTTGTAACTGGCTTATTATTGAAGCCGTTTTTAGTTACCTCAGTCCAATAATGATTTTTTGGATCTTTCGGATTAGAACCATACTTATAAGACGTTACATCTCCATTTCTATCAGTGATTTTTGAAATAAAGTATGTTTTATCTTCATACTCTAATTTCATTGAGTCTTCTTTTTCACCTTTCTTACGATTTGGATTATAAATAACCTTAGTTAAATTATGGTTGCTATCATACTCATAGCCATACTCATTTCCTGCAACATCCTTTGAATAAACCAGGTCATCACCTTTATATTTAAAAGTCGCTACTTTATCTTTTGCCGACCACATTTTTACAATTCGGCCATCGGTATTCCACTCTAAGTATATTTGTTTTGCAAATGAATCTTTAATTGAATATAAATTTTTATTTTTATAGGTAAATTCAACAGTATAATTGTTTTTGTCTACAACTTTTTCCAATTGCCCATCTTTATTAAAGTACTCTTTTTTTCCATCATTTGAGGCTCGCATAAATCCAGTTTTTAAAACTTTGACTTGTTGAATTCCTCTTTCATTTGAGTACAAAGTCGAACCAACTGCAATATCACTTTTTACACCAAATTTTCTAGCATAAGCATGTCTAAGCTCAGCATTATTAGCGAGCTTATTAGTTAAGTCCTTAACCGCCTTAGCTGAAAGAGTCGATTTTTTTCTCATAACATCAACAACTTTTTGTGCAGCCTTTTTTGGATCAACAGCATTTTTTGGACAAAACCTTGTTTTTCCTCCGGCTCCATGCTCATGAATAACAACACAGCCATCTGGAGATTTTACTAATTTCGTCTCAAAAACATTCCCCCAACCAAATGCAAACCAACCCTTCTCCGTTGATTTTGAATTGTAGGTTCTTGTCATTTCCAAACTTTTCCCCGTTCCAGGAACAACAATATCCGTATACGAAATATAGAAGTTCCCATTTTTGAGATTGACACCTGCGTGAGCAAATCCCACTAACAAGGCCATTAAAACAATTGCATTACCTTTTAAAAATCTCATTTGCTTTCCCTTTGGGTTGAAATTTTCTATTACTTATTTAGCTTTATCGGAATATAAATTATTAGCTTAAATTTTTTTATACTTTTATTTGAATGACTTTCCACATAGCAAAGGCTCCCACAATATTAAGTCCTGCTGCCACGACCAAAACAAGATTTCCTACGAGAGTATTAAATAATAAATTCAGATAGTTAGGGTCAGTAGAGGCAAAATAAGCTCCCATTAAAGTCGGCATTGAGGCAATCAAACCTCCCTGCATCTTTCCCTGAGCAACATAAGTATCTATTTTTTGCTTAAGCCTGACCCTCTCCCGAATAACACCTGCAATTGTATCAAATACTTCAGCTAGATTACCACCTGTTTCTCTTAAGATATTTATTGAAGAGACAAACATATCATTATCTTCTGTGGGAACTCGTTTTGAGAGGTTTTCAAAAGCCTCATTAATCGGAACTCCTATTTTCGTTTGTTGGAGAATAAGATTAAACTCTTGGCTCACAGGCTTAGGCAATTCTTCAACCACCATCCCAAGTGATTGAGGAACAGAGAGCCCAGCCCTTAATCCATTTGAAAGTAAATTCAAAGCATCAACCATTTGATTCTCATATTTTTTAATTCTGCGATTAACCAAATAGTCCATCAAGGGTCTAGGAATTTTCCATCCCAAAAAAGCTAAAAAAAGTCCAAACACGATCCCTGTTGTATATTTACCAAACAAAAAGAACAGAGACATAGTGATGCTTGAAATCCCAAAAGTTAAAAATAATAAACCATAAGTTACATGGTTGGGATTAACCTCAATAAAAAGTAATTCACACTTTTGGAGTACATAATCTCGTGTTCCATAAGTTTGATCTTCAATCCAAGAAAAAAGTTTTACCGAGTTTCGATATGAGTAGAAAAAAAATAAAACACCTATCGCAAGTAATAATCCTTTTTTTCCCAAAATATCAACAAAAAAGTCGGTCTCTGAGGAGACTTGTTGAGCGACAGCACTCAAAGGAAATAAAAGCATTAAGAGTAAAAAAGTTTTATTCATTTTTAAATAAACCTCTTGGAATTTTCGTTCCTTTTCTCTCTATTGTTTCTACAAACTTTGGAATAAATCCTGAAGCCATAAAGCGCCCCTTGATCTTTCCTTTGGCCCCAATTCCTTCTTGTTTAAAAACAAAAATATCTTGCAAAGTAATGACATCACCTTGCATTCCACCGACCTCAGTGATATTCATGACTTTACGAGAACCGTCGTCAAGTCGAGATTGCTGGACAATCATATGTACTGCTGAAGCAATCATCTCTTTAATGGCTTTAGGTGAAATTCCTGCCCCTGCATATTGAACAAGTGTCTCCAGTCTTGAAATACAATCGCGTGGTGTATTCGAGTGAACAGTAGTCATAGAGCCGTCATGTCCAGTGTTCATAGCTTGAAGCATATCTAATGTTTCACCACCTCTACACTCACCAACAACAATTCGGTCAGGCTTCATTCTCAATGTCTGCTTAACCAAGCATCGAATATCAACGGCACCTTCTCCCTCTAAAGATGGAGGCTTTGTTTCTAAACGTACAACATGATCCTGAGGAAAATTTAGCTCGGCAGAGTCCTCACAGGTAATAATCCTTTCATTAGAAGGAATAAAAGCACCTAAGACATTTATTAAAGTTGTTTTCCCTGAACCTGTTCCCCCAGAAACAACAATATTTCTGTGAGCTTGAACAGAAATACGTAAAAAATCTGCCATATTAGTAGTCATTGAGCCAAACTCAACTAAATGTTTATAAGTAAGTCTTTCTTCAGGAAACTTTCTAATTGTAATGGTTCCCCCATCAAGAGCACAGGGTTTAATGATTGCATGTACTCGGGAGCCATCTTTAAGCCTTGCATCCACATAAGGTGTTTTTTCATCAATTCGCCGACCGACTTGAGAAACAATTCTTTCAATAACATTTAAGACTTGCCTGTCATTAGTAAAAGTAATATCTGACTTAATATTTTTACCTGATTTCTCATAATAAATTTTTTCAGGCCCAACGACCATAATCTCTGAAACAGTTTTATCGTCTAAAAGGTCTTCTAAAGGACCAAGTCCAAGAGCTTCATCAAGAATTTGCTTAACGATATTATTCATATCTTCACGAGTATTTAAAATTCCTTTCGTATCTTCCTTTCCCAAAAGCTCAACAACCAACTTTTTAGTTCTTTCACGTAAAATAATTTGAGCCTGTTCATCCCCACTATCTTGTTTTTTCATATCCATCTCTTCAACTAATGCCCTGTGGATACGAGATTTCAAGTCCGTCCAAGGATCACGACCAGTACGACCTGAAGACGATTTTTTGGGTTGAACTTTTTTTTCTTTAAGATTTTCTGGCTTTTTTAAACGGGCCAAAGAAGCTAAGACATTCTTTTGTTTTATTTGCCTGACAATTTCTACCACCCCCTGAGAGAGAGGTGAGTTTTTTGAAAGAGTAAACAAAGCACTAGATGAGCTTAAGGCGCGAATACATCCTTGATCATCTTTTGGAATAACAGAAAACACCGGCTTTCCTATTTGTCTACCGATTGTCTCAGGGGTAACTGGGTGTCCTTTTTGATATTGATTTAAAAATAACAATATCATCTCTTTAGGAAAAAGCATTGTCACTAACTCTGAAAATAATCTCTTAGATTGGTTAACTGCTAAAAGATCAGGAGTGACAACAATATTTATCATTGTAGAGAACTCCATTGCTTTTAAAGCAAGTTCTGTGAGTTCCGAGCCAGCATCTATAATTGTTATGGGATAAAGGTTCGTAATCGCTTTTAATGTTTTTCCAAGGCCCTCAGGATTGATATCTTGAGCAATAGATTGCTCTGTTGGCATGCCAATATAATGCACGCCCATTTTATGTTGCCCGACAAACATATTGATTGTTTTAGGATCAATTGAACCATTAAATTCAGAGAGATCCTTAAGGTTTTTCTTTGAACGCATCCCAGTGATTATATTTTGATCGCCACACGCCTTTTGATCAAAGTCGAGTAAAAGTGTTTTTTGACGATTCTCCGTAGAAAAAGCAAATGCAAGGTTAGCGGCGACTTGAGATTTACCGACACCTCCTTTACCTCCAATAATTGTAATAATATGACCGGCCATTTATCTTTCTCTTTTTCTGAACTTCTTTCGAATTTCTTCTGTTCCTTGAGTTGCTGTGTCTAAAATTTCAGGAGTGATAAAAACAACAAACTGTGATTTTTTTGTCGTATAACTTTTTGAACGCAACATTTCAAAAAGTGATGAAGCCTGAGCTGTATCTCCTTCCGCTTGAGCAGTAGTTGGATCAGGATCATTTTTATCATAACTCGTATTTGAATTCGATTGAACAATCCCCCCAATGACAGCAGATTCTTTAGATTTCACAGTGATATTTGTTCTAATTTCATTTGAAGTTACTTGTGGATTACCTGCTGAGTCCTCACCATTTGGCAACGAAACAGTTATATTTAAGTTTTGTAATTCTACATTTTCTTGATTTTGGATTTTAGGCACTGTAGTCATCTGAAAAAGAATAGAAGCTTCTCTTGCTTCTTGGGCTTCACCTGTCCCCACAGCAAAATTTATTTTTGATTCTTTTTTAATAAATATACTTTTTTCATTATTTGTTACGGCCATCCCTGACTGGATAATTCTTGCATATCCCGCTTGTTTAGCCGACTGCAGCTTTGGAAAAAGTCTAGAGATTGTACCTGAAAGAGTTCCATTTTCTTCTGTTGTAATTCCACCTGCTTCATTCTTACCAAAGCTTATAGAACTTTCGTTTGACATAAATGGTGCCCATTTGAAAGCAAATAACTTTAAATAATCCTTAGATAATTCTACAAATTGAGATGAAACTTTAATAATTTTTGGTGGTGGCTCAGGATCTTTTTTTTCATTTACATTAATAAAATTAGCAATCTCACCACGCACTTTTCCTCTAAATCTATCTCCTCCAACGGCTTGACCTAGTCCAGAAAGTGTATCTGGGAGATAAGCTTTCGCAATATTTTCTGCTAAGATTTTCTTCCCCTCACTATTGACGACACCCTCTAACCAATAATCACCATTAACAACTCTTACAGTGACATCCCTCATTCCATTTTTATTCACAACATCTTGCATTTCTCGGGCAACAATTGTTTGAGTTTGTTTGGAGTATTCAATAAGTAATAAAACATCTGGATACTTTGAAAGAACAGTAAGGATTCGGCCAATCTTATCAGGAACAACGATCTCTCCACCAACAGTCACCTGGCCCCCCTTAATACTAATCTCTAAACCTTCAATATCACCTAAAAGTTCTCGTAATTCTCTTACGGTATTAGAATTACCATCTGAAGTTACATTAACTATAAATTTATCTCTTATTTCACCTACAGCGTCCCTTACTGTCACTGATGTTTTCCCTGGCTTAACTCCTCTAAAAGTAATTTCTTGCTTAGAAGGTGCTAGGATTAATTGTATTAAAGAGTCATTACCAATTGAAACCTTAGTGTTAAATTTATAATCAAGCTTTACTATTTCATCAATTCCAATGGCAACATTTAAGTTTGTCTCCTCAACATCTTTCGTTTCTTGAGCAAAACTCACTTGCCCCAAAATAAAAAATAGACTTATCCACACTAAACGCATTATCTTCTTCTCTCCAACTGTGCTTTTCTTTCAGCAAAGAATGCTTTTGCTTCTGCAGCATCTTCACCTAAAACATCAAAAAGATTTGTTCCGCCAATTCGCTCTATTGTTTTATCTGTATTATTTCTCAATGAAAGATAGACTCCTCCACCGGCCCTTTGAAGAAAAAGTAATTTTTGAACTTCACTTGGGCTTAATTCCACTGTCACAGTATTAAAATTATTATATGTATTTAAATTTAATCTCTTAACTTCCTTATCAACTTTTAAACCAACCAATGGTATCTCTTTTGTCACTCGCTTTCCCGTTGCAAGAACATAAACATCCTGTAAAACAGTTTTAATTTTCATCTTTTCAATTCTTCCAGCTCCGTAATCAATTAAGGAAAGAACATCAACTCTATCTCCAGGCTTTATCAATTTTCCAACAGCTGCATCCTCTCCTAGCTGTATTGCAAAGGCACGTTTTCCTTCACTAATCTGCCGTGACAAACCTGTTTCTTCACCAGGGTACAACACTCTAGGCCCAGTTATTTGTTCTCCTGCTTTAATGGGAGTGGCAGCAATAGTAGCATATAAATCTTCTATTTTATTAAAGGCACCTGGCATAACATAACTTCCGGGAACGGCGATGATGGCAAGTTTTCTGTCATCGATTGTGTCCATTGCCAAAATATCTTCTTTGGCCACGACCACCTGTCTCATATCCCCATACTTGGACTTATATTCAGCCTCTCTACCCTCTATATACGAATTGACCATAAATACTGCGACCAATGCGATGACCAAACTAAGTGTAAAAGCTCTACTATTCATATTTATTCCTTTGCATCAGCATTACCTATTATTTTATACTTAGACTTATATCCTTCATAATGAGGAAGAAATGACCTAGTTTGGAAAGTTTCATCCCAATTACTTAAAAATAGTTGATCTCTTTAATAAGTTTACTGAATTATACAATGCTGAATGTTAATTGAAGAATTAACAGATGCTGCTCGTGGATATGGAATATTATAACCGTCAGACTTTACGTAGGTTGCGCCACAGACGCCATAGACAGTCTTAACCCGAATAAACTGAGTTGTCGTCCCTTGATAACGTTCTTCACATTTATCATCAACTGCTTCTTTAAAAGGAAGCCTAAATTGAAAGCAAGGTGCTAAGGGCTTATTATTAACTAGTTGTAAATTCCAACCTATAATATCCATACCAAACAAGTTCCAACTATCCGAAGGCTCTGAGGCCCTATCACGATACGGAAGAGGAATATTTGGATTATTAGTAGCGCGATAATAAAAATAACTTCTCGTAATTTTTTGTTGGTTTATGGAAGCATTAATAGCCCCTCCAATAGACATCGTTACTGAATACATCATAAGCATAAAGGGAAGAAAGAGCATAAACTCAACCAAAGCTTGCCCTTTTTCATTTGAAATCTTTTTTTTCTTAACAACCATTATCATAGGGTACTATATCCAAATTTGATGTCGTCTGACACTTTTGTGTATTACCAGTCATAGCCGCACAAATCATTTGAAAACATGTAAACCGCAGTGGTTCCTTACCAAGAAATGACTCAGATAACAGAGTTGCCTTTTCTCCTCCTCCAATAATGGGAAGAGATGAGAGAGACTTTTTAAATGTTGATGTTGTTCCACTAAAAAGTGCACTTCCTTCATTGCGTGTCACAACTTGAAAGTCAGCATCAATCCCCAATTCCTTAAGTGGAAATCTTCTAAAAACTTCTTGAGCTCTGTCTCGGGCATAATTAATATTATTTTCATAAACGTTATTTCCGGCATCATGAACAAGATAGGCCCTTGAAGCCATAAAGTTAACATAATGATTCAAGTACCCTGCAGTAAGATTTAAGCTTTGATTGATAAATAAAAAAGTGACTCCCAAAGCAAAAGCAAATGTTAAAATAAATTCCAAAGCCGACTGCCCTTTTTCATCGCGCAGGATAGGGGTCTGCCGCACCAAAAAATCTTCCATTATAGGAGTCATGCTTGGACGATTTGTAATTTGGTTTGGTGTAGGGTGTTCTTCCATAAAGTCCATGTCTATAAGTATACTCCAGCTCATTTTTATATGCATTAGCAAATTGACCATTCTTTCCAAAAATTTTATCGAAGGCATTGGATTTAAAAATAAAAGCGGCCAAAGTAGCAACAACAGCAAATAATAAAAGATACTCAACAGTTGACTGTCCAGCTTGCTTATTTACATCATTATTGTCCATCCAAACCATACCCATGCAAGAAGAATTACTGGAGCATAAGGAAACTTTTTACCAAAGCATTTTTTAATTCCTTCTACATCCATATTTTTTATACTTTTATAAAGTTCACGTCTATAAACAATAATATTATTCACAAAAACGATCCCCCCAATAATAATTGTACTTATCAACAAATTATAAAAAACTATATCTTGTTGTTTAAGAGGAATGACTAAAAATACAGTTGCCAAAAACTTTGAATCTCCCCCCCCCATGACCTTTAACATAAATAAGACAAATCCCACCAAGAGAAAAACCAAAGTAAACTGGAACATCTCAATGCCAAAAGGATAAAGGTCTGGATAAGCAAAAAAAAGAATGAGGGCAATAAGAAGATTCAAAACTGACCATATATTTTTAATTTTTTTATATTTAAAATCCAAATAAGCAACAAAGCACAACTCAATAAAAATAAACAAATAAATTGCAATAGGCATATTCAATCCGTTCCATTGACATACGACTCGAAAAAGCAATCGCTTTGACAGACACCAACTGTCAAATTCAAGCTCACAACATGACCAAGGTTTCCAATTGAATCTCGCATAAAATTATTAAAGCCAAGGGCTAATTTCGAAGAAATGATAATGAGAAAGGCAACTAACAAAAGATACTCTACTAAAGCCTGACCTGTTTGAGAAAATAATAAGCCCATGTAAGTAGTTTACATGGGCTTAAGTTTGAAAAATATAAATGGAAAAATATTCCTAAAATTCGAAACTTAGTTTAGCTCTTGAATGATTCCATCAGTCTTACCAAAAACTTTTTCAATCATTCCAATCAATCTACTCTGTAAGGTATCCTTAAACTTGAAAATAATGACAGCAACAACCGCAACCAGAAGAATATATTCTGTAGATGTTTGCCCATCCTCATCTTTTAAATAATTTATAAACTCACGTATCATAAGTTCTCTCCCTTAAATGGTACTTAACTTCTATCGGAAGTTGACCATAAAACCTTTAAGGAATTTTACCCCTTAATCTCATTATATCACTTAAGTCATTACTTTTCAACGCAAAGCACCACAAGGATAACCTAAACCACTAAAATTACGTGTAAAGGGTAAAAATTATGTCTGATAATAATTCACTCTCCAAGGCTCAAAAAATTTGCTATAATAAGTTTGGGCCGGGGATTCTGTAAATTGAGTTTCGCCCTACAAACTTTACAACGGGAGCTGTCCCTGATCGCGGTGAGCATGCCCAACAAGTGTTAAATTACACTTGGAAAATGGGAAGCCTAAAGCGATTACTAATTGCGCCCACCTATTTATTAGGGGCGCGAAACCGCAAAACACAGTTCCCCGGCCCTCTCATGAATCCCTTAAAAACCGACCTACTAAATTGATGATAGAGAAAACTCAAACTTAGTAACGAACCTCTAGAGT
>PAKC01000073.1 GCA_002706205.1 Halobacteriovoraceae bacterium | reverse complement strand
TACTTTTGTTAAAACTATCTTTGAAGATGACCTCGATAAGGGAGGTATTTTAGGACTCTTAACTTCAATGGGATGGAAAGGATTTAGAGATCGCCTTACAGAAGCTTACCTTTATTATGCACGATTTGGACGATACCCTCATTTTATTGAGCTTGATGAGGTCTATGATGTCTTAGATTTTGAAAATAGATTCAATTTTCTTTTAACAGAAAATAACAGTAGGGTTTTTTTATTGGGTTTTTATTTAAAGCTAGGACAAATTGAATTAGAGAAGGCATCTTCAGAGATGAATGATATTTTATCAATTCCCGTTGAAGTTGACGAAATTCTTATAGAAGGAAAATCACATCTTCCTAAACCAGACTGGTTAATTTTATTGATTTGGGGATTGTTTGAATCTCTAGGAAAAAATGCAGTTGTTGAACATCTCAAAAAAGATGATATTGCGATTACTAATATTATTTCACAAGAGCATTACAAAAGTTTAACCGAAAGTTTTTTGACCTATGGACATGCAATTAATGATGATGAACTTTTCGTAATGAAAAAGGTGTAAAAATGGATAATTCTTTATGGAAGCTTTTAAAAGAACTTTCCCATAAAAAAGGAATAACAGAAGTTATCATTAATGGTCCTGATCATATTTACTTAGAGCGTGAAGGAGAGCTTATTCGTCTTAATGCTCAAGTTAGCTTAGATGATATATTGCAATTTTCTCATGAAGTGGCTCATTTAAATCATTCAACTATAGATGATTCACATCCTATCTTAGATGGACTTTTACCTGATGGAAGTCGAGTTAATATTGTATCACAACACTATACTAGTGCAGCACCTGCAATAACTATTCGCAAATATTTAAAGGAATTCTCTTCTTTTGATGATTTAGAAGGAAAATTTGGTATTTCCCAAAAGTGGATTGAATTTTTTAAAGCTTTAGTGCAGGCCAGATCGAATATTCTTATTTCTGGGGGAACAGGTGTTGGGAAAACGACTTTTTTGAATTTATTTTTACAAGAACTTCCACCAACTCAAAGAATTATTACGATTGAAGATACTAAAGAACTTATTTTAGGGGTTCCAAACTGTGTCCGCTTGTTTTCTAAGAGTTTTGGAACGAATCATAAAGACTCTGTTGATACGAGAGTTTTAGTTAAAAATTGTCTAAGAATGCGACCTGATAGAATTATTATGGGAGAAGTTCGAGGTGCTGAGGCTTATGATTTATTACAAATTATGAATACGGGACATGACGGGAGTATGTGTACCATTCATGCTAATGGCCCTTATGAGTCTTTGATTCGGTTGGAAACGCTTTATTTATTATCAGGTCAAGATATTCCACTTAAAGCAATTAGGCAGCAAATGGTTAAAGCGCTAGACTATATTATTCAATTAGAAAAAGATAGAAATAGTGGGCGGATTGTGTCTCGTGTTTCTGAAGTTGTTGGAATGGAAGGGGAGCAGGTTATTTTACAAGATATTGGTGTTCGTGCAGAGCTAGGCCCTGAGTTCACTGGCCTGGTTCCTCAAAAAATGGCAAAACTCCAAGAGGCTGGCTTAGGTGCAGACTTTTTCATGGATATTTAATATTAACTAACCTACCAATTGATGATAGATTAAGTTCTAACTAATATATAAAATTATCGTGAATATATTTGACGGCCCGTTGAACATTTTCTTGAGGTGTGTGTTGAAGTACACCATGTCCAAGTCCACATATCCAGCGTGAAAAATCAACCTGACTTTCCACTAGTTCTTGATGAAATTCTTGTAAGTTTTTTTCAACATCTTTCCATTCAAGATGAAGCCAACACGGGTCAAAATTTCCTTGAATATAATAGTCATTTGAAAACTCATTGAGAACTTCTGCTAAGTTGTGTCGCCAATCAACACCTAGAACATCGATATGATCATCTTCAATCATTCTTAAGTGATTAAGATGTGTATTACGTGAATAATAAATTATTTTTTTGTTGGGATAAGACTTTTTAAAACGAGAAGTAAGCCACTTCAGTTTAGGTAAAGCTTTTTCTCTAAAGTCTTTTAAAGTGAGCTCTCCAACAGCAGTATCAAAAATACAAATAGCATCAGCTCCCCCTTTTGCTTGGATTTTCATCTCTTCAAGCACATTAGGAAGTAATAAGTCACAAAATCCTTCAAATCTTCCGTCATATAAACCTTTTTTAGAGCTGACTAATGATCCTGCATGTGAGCCTTCCACAGCATAGGCATATAATGTAAACGGGGCTCCGACAAACCCTAAGAGAGTTTTACTAGGTTGTAGTGTTTCTTTAAGTAAAGTACAAGCTTCGGCTTGAAAATTAAAAAAACTTTGGTCACAGTTATGTTTTAATTTTTTGAGATCACTTAATGATTCAAGCTTATGGCCAAGCTTAGGACCAGGATTGTAAACTAAATCCATCCCCATTTGTTCTAGAGGAAATAAAAGGTCTGAAAATAAAATAGCAGCATCAAAATTAAACTCTTCGATTGGTCCCATTGTAACTTCACAGGCGAGCTTTGGATTTTTACATAAAGTCATAAAGTCATGGGACTTTTTTAGATTCTGATAGTGGTCATGATAACGGCCAGCTTGTCGCATGAACCAGACAGGGACTTGAGTCTTGCCATTAATTGTTGTTCTATTTTCAAAAATTGTATTCACTATTACTCCTTGAGGATAAGCTGATAACCAACTCCACGTACAGATTTAATTTGTAATTTATTTGATTTATCAGTGTCAATTATTTTTCTTAATTTAACAATATAGTTGTCGACAGTCCTATTTGTGGGGTAGACATCTTCTCCCCAAATTTGATCTATGATTTCATCTCGACTGACAACTTGATTAAGTTTGCCGTAAAGTAATTCTAAAATAGCGCATTCTTTTTGGGAAAGAGCATGGGGGATGTTATTCGCATCCATCACTTCAAAATTTGAAAAGTTAATCTCTAAGTTTGAAAGTTGAATCGTTTTTGGTCGTTTACTTAAATCTTGATGGGTTTGCATTGCCTTTTCTAGTCGAATGATAAGCTCACGCAAGTCAAAAGGTTTAGTAATATAGTCTTCAGCCCCCATTTCTAGGCCTTCATAACGAGTCTGAGGATCATTTTGAGCTGAAAGAAACAAAAGAATACAGCTTTTATTGAGCTTGCGAAATTCTTTAGCAAGCTCAATACCATCTCCATCTGGTAGACCAATGTCCATTAAGACTATTTGAGGAGGAATATTACTTTTAAAAAATTCTCGGGCTTCTTGACAGCTTTTGGCCCATTGGCAGTTGAATTTTTTTGCGCTTAAATATTCAGATAGAGTTGTTCCGAGATTTAATTCGTCCTCTACAATGAGTATTTTTTTATCATGATTCATGATGAAATCTCACTGCGTTGAAACTCAAGTTCTATCGTAAAATTATTTTGAGTATGAAAAAAAACAACACCATTCATTTGCAACATGAGTTTTTTTATAAGGTAAAGTCCTATCCCAGAACCTTTGGGGGAGTTGTGTTTGTAAAATAATTCTCCAAGATGTTTTGCTGAGCCTTGGAAGGATGATCCCTTTTCTTGGTAAGTAAGAGTTTTCCCTTTATTGTAAATACTTACTTGGGGCAAGTTTTGCTGAGAGTGAGTAAGAGTGTTTTCAAAAAGATTTCTTAAAATTGTTTTTAAAGCAAAGTCATCAGCATAAAGTAAGATTTTGGGATCGAGTTGATCAAGGTTAAAATTTATTTGATTATGGACGCGGCTGATTTCATTTATAATAAAAGTTTTAGCCGGAATCATTCTTAAGTTAAGTGGTGCTTTTCGTTCTAGACGTGATAGTTGTAAATGATTATCAAGTTGGTTCTCAAGGCGAATACTGTCATGAGTTAGCCTTTCTGTGTATTTTAATAAATGACTTTTATGTGAAGATGAAATCTCTTGATCTTCTTGAATAAGGTCTGAAAGTACCTCCGATTGCAGTTTCATCCCGGCCAATGGCGTTTTTAATTCATGAGTGAGGGAGGCAAAAAAAGCTTGTAAAGCCTTTGTCTTTCTATGATCTTGAAAATAAACATACAGAAGTGTGAAAGTGAGAATTAATAGTAAAAAGAAAAAAGAGAGACCTTCCCATTTGATCATGCTGACCAAATTGCCTTCTAACAGAGGGTGGTTAAGGTCTTCAAGTTTATTTGCTAATTTAAAAACAAGATAAAGCCACCAGCTTCCAAGTAAAAGAATCATCATGACAGAAAAGCTTATGAGGATATAAAAGCTACTTTTAGTTTTATTTAATTCCATAGTCTTTTTTTGAAATCCTCTTGTACTGTTTTATTATGAGCAATACTGACAAAACCAATTTCATAGGCATTAGGTGAGAGGTAAATTCCTTTATTTAGTAAGTGTTTAAAAAGGTCATAAAACCTCTCTGCAATATTGCTTGGAATTTCGGTTGGAGACTGAATATCCTTCTTTTCAGGGATTTGCCAAAATAAGGACTTAAAGCTTTTTATGCTATAGTCTTTGTAGTCATTTGTTTCTAACCATTCAGAAAAAATATTGACGATATGCTGAGAGTTTTCTTCTAGCTCTTGATAAAAGTCCGGTGTAAGCCGTTTTAAGGTTTCTAGTCCTGCGACCATCGCAATAGGGTTAGCGCTTAGGGTTCCGGCTTGATAGATATCTCCTACGGGGGCCAGGTGTTCCATTATTTCTTTACTCGCTGCCACAGCACCAACTGGAAAGCCTCCTCCAATAATTTTACCATAAGTGACAATATCAGGTTGTATTCCAGTCAGTTCGGCCATACCTCCGAAGCTCACTCTAAAACCTGAGATAACTTCATCAAAAACGAGTAGGACGTTATGTTTTGTACAAAGTTTTTTTACTCCTTGTAAATATTCATTTGTTTGCTCTAAAAGTCCATTATTTGCAGGTAAAGGTTCAATAAAAATAGCTGCCACTTGATTGGGGTGTTCATTTAGTATTTTTTCTAAAGCAGGAAGATCATTAAGTTCACAAATAAGTGTGTCTTCACTAATTGTTTTTCCAACGCCACTTGAGGACGCCGTACTTGTACCGGCCAGACCTGAGCCTGCTTTGATTAACATAGCATCAGTATGTCCATGATAACATCCATTAAACTTTATAATTTTATCTTTATTCGTAACACCTCTAGCAAGTCTTATGGCCGTCATCACAGCTTCTGTTCCTGAATTTACAAAACGGATCTGTTCGGCAAAGGAGAGTCTATCTAGGATAAATTCGGCTAATTCAAGAGAGTATTTTTCACAAGCTCCATAACTCCATCCTTTAGATAAAGCATTGATAATGGACTTCTCAACTTGGGAGTCTTTATGTCCTAAGATAAGAGGGCCAAAAGACATACAAAAATCTAGATAATTTTTGTTTTCCTCGTCTGTTATATAGGCTCCTTGTGCTTGGTGAATAAAGCGAGGAGTGGTGTGGAGACCCTTGAAACTTCTTACTGGTGAGTGAACTCCCCCAGGAACAAGTTTTTTAGATTTTTCAAATAATTCTTTGTTATTCATTTTTCTATCCTATTTAAGTAAATTTTTGAGATGATTCATATCAATAACAGGAATAACATCAATCCCTTCATTTTGGAATTTTTTTAGAGTTTTCCCTAAACCGCAAGCATGTTTTTTGTTCTTTAGTTGCGGGTAGTGTTTTAAGTAAGTTTCGTATTGAATAAAACTATTCCAGAAAATAATATCAGTCTGAAAAATCTCATGATTTAAGTCGGTCATATCAGGTGTTATTTGGTGTGAATAGGAGGCAATGACCTCTCCTAAGGGGCTAGATGCTTTATCGTGAGAGAGAACTTTCCAGCTATTTGTTTTCTTTAAAAAAATTTGCATAAGATTCGATTTTTGAAACTTATATAATTCTTCATGTCCAAATCCTTCTGCACTACCGTTGACCCAAAAACCTTTTTGAGCAAGCTTTCGCATTGTTCTCGTTCCTGCACTCCAAAGCGTTTTAGCATCATTAATATTGTGAAAACAATAGGAACTGGTTACGAAAATATTTGTTTGGTGATTGCTTTCAGTAGTTGAAATAGGTTCTTTCTTAAGTAGAAAGTCATTTTCTCCATACATATAATAAACTTTTAGGTCTTTTAATTGCGAATAATCATATCCTTCAAGCTCAAGTTTATAAATGCTTTGGTCATCAACTTTTCCTTTTTGAATATGCACGAAGTAATTGTGAATTTTTTTGACATGGATACCTACAGCTAAGTGACAACCGCCTCCATAGGTAGCGAAAGCTTTACGTTCACGTGAAATCTCAGCAATAGTATCTTTGCATTCGACAGTTTTTAAAATTTTTACCAGATCATCATCGCGCGTATTGGCCAATTCAATGGCAAGCGCACCTTGGGAAGCAGAAGAAGGAAAAGCTTTTTGAGGCAGAACCATGAAGTTAATACCTTCTAGTAATGACTCAAGTGTTTTTTTAGATTCTGTAGAGCTGGCCAGTCGCTCAAGGCCAGCATAGGCTAAAACGATAGCATCAAACTCCCCATCCCTTAATTTTTGAATACGAGTATTAACATTACCTCTGAGAGTTTTACAATGTATAGCCGCTTTTTGGTAGGGTAGATATTCTTTTAATGTACTTTCAATATTGACAATTCTTCTGGGAGAGCTTGTTCCAATTATCAGTTGATCTCGATTTTGAATTTTTGCAATTGTGTCTTCTTTAATAAGAAGAATATCATGAGCATACTCTCTTTTGGTAATGCTTGCGAGTTGAATCCCCTCAGGGCGGTCACTACCTAAGTCTTTATAGGAGTGAACAACAAGATCAATCTTCTTTGCCAATAGCTCAGCATCTAGCTCTTTGGTGAAAAAGTCTTTACCTTCAAGTTGCCACAAAGGCTTGTCAGTTCTTTGATCTCCTTGAGTTGTGATTTTTTTTAAATTAAATTTAGCCCCAGTTTTGTTTTGAATTTCATCTCTAATTAATTCACATTGTGTCACCGCAAGAAGGCTACCTCGCGTTCCAATGATAAATTGTTTTTGCATTTTTACGTCCCGCTATAAATAAGTTTATTTTGAAGTTTAGCTTGAAAGAAATGTGCTCTTCTTTTGACGACTTCGTCAAGAGCTTCTTTTGCTTGAATAAGTTTTGTTTTCTTAAAGCTTTGATGCATAGCGCCTTCATCAAGGATATCATTTAATCTTAAAACACCATCATCAGATGTTAGGGCCGTTTGAATGACAGAGGGAGAACCCAAATCTACAAATAATTTGCGCTCATGCTTATCATTCCATTGCTCGAAAAAATCATCTAAAAGAAATGCTCCTTGCTCTGAGCCAATTGAATTGGCTATAAAGGCAAATGAACTGAAAGCCTCAAAGTCTCTCCACGGAATAAGATTGATACCATGTTCTTGAGAAAGTGTGTGTGCTTTATTAGGGTTTCGCGCTGCGAGGTAGACATTTGTTTTCTTCTTAAATTGGTTGATGAGGTCTTGGGCTAACTGGCCTGAGCCGAGAATGAGTACCTCATTTGCTTTATTTTTTTGGAGAATATGTTTTCTGGTAATTGAAGAATAGGTTTTTTGTCCCAGACCAATGAGGTATTTTGTTCTGATATTTTTAGCATCTCTAAATAATTTTTCTAGAATCAAAAGAGTGTTGTTACATTTTAGTTGAGACTGAGAGTATTCTTGATAAGCAAGTTTAAATTGATTCACAATTTCATTTTCACCAAGTAACTTACTTTGAAGACCACAAATGACTTCTAGTAAAAAGGTGTAAGCCGATGGGCCGCTAAAAGTTTTTGCTGGGTCATTAAGTGAAGTTGAATAGAGTTGGAATTTATCTTTCATCCCTACGAGCAAAGTTCGCTGACAAGTTTTAAGTACAAAAAAGGGTGAGTCTTGGGTAAGACTGTGTTGATATCCTGACGGGTAATTTTTTAAGATTAGCTGTTCTAACATTATATTCAATATACTCTTTGTTTTTAAAAAAATGTCACAGTAATGTCATTAACATCCTAATTTCGCAGTGTTGCAATCGAACTTATATCAAATCTTCAATTATACAATAGATAATTATTAATATATAGTTGCCAAAAAAAATAGGCTATTAATAAAAAATGCATGATAACAGGTGAGACTTAATGGAAACATTTAAAATAATCTACACTTTCTTAGGCGGGTTAGGAATTTTCTTTTATGGAATGAAGACTATGAGTGATGCTCTTCAACAGGCAGCAAGCGACGTCATTACAAAAGTCATTAATTCCTTAACCTCAAATAGAGTCTTAGCAGTTGTTGTGGGAATTATTGTGACAATGATTGTTCAAAGCTCATCTGTCACTACAGTTATGGTCGTGGGTTTTGTGAATGCAGGACTTATGCAGTTAACTCAAGCTATTGGGGTTATTTTTGGTTCTAATATTGGGACTACTGTTACGGGATGGATTATTTCAATTAAGGTTGGTAAGTACGGTCTATTACTTATCGGTTTGGGGATTTTTCCGGCCCTTTTTTCTAAGAATACAAGACTTAAAAATATAGGAAAAGTTCTTTTTGGTGTTGGGATGATCTTTTTTGGTCTTGAACTTATGAGTGGAGCTTTTAAACCATTAAGAACAAACAATGAATTCTTGAATATGATCAGTTATTTTTCTGAGAATTCTTATGGAAGTTATTTTGCTTCCATTATAACAGGTTGTTTATTAACAGTTATAATTCAATCTTCATCGGCAATGTTGGGGATTACAATTGCTTTAGCTTCTTCTGGGATCATTGGTTTTTCAACGGCTGCTGCTTTAGTGCTTGGTGAGAATATTGGGACGACAATAACCGCATTATTAGCTTCTGTTGGAACAAGTACAAATGCCAAGCGTGCAGCAAGGGCCCATGCATTCTTTAATATTTTTGGTGTTTTAGTGCTTTTTAGTATTTTACCTGTTTATGTCGAATTTATAGAGTGGTTAATTCCTGGGGCTGCAGATTTAGCTATTGAGGATGGAACTCATCCAAATGTTGCTGCACATATTGCAGCTTCACATACACTATTTAATGTCACAGCGACTCTTTTATTTTTACCATTCTTAGGGATATTAGCTCGATTTGTGACAAGAATTACTCCTGATAAGGAAGAAGAGAAGTCTAAACATCTTATTCTTGTTGGTGAGACAGATGATATTTTACCGGCTACTGCCATAGTTCAAGCAGACTTAGAAGCTAAGAAAATGAAAGATATTTTAGAACGTATGTTTAAAATATCTAAAGAGTATTTAAAGGCTCCAGACCATAAAATTTTAGCTAAAACCCATGATTATGAAAGAATTACTGATAATATGCAAAAAGAAGTTACCGTCTTTTTATGTAAAGTTATGGAAAGGCCGATGAGCGAATATCAATCGCGTCAAAGCCAAGCTATTATTAAAATTGTAGATGAGTTTGAGTCAATTGCCGACTATCTCGATAGAATTGTAACTTACCAATCACGTTTTCAAGAAAAAACACTTACCGGAACGAGTGAGAGTGAGTATTTGAAATTTATGGATGAAGTGTGGGAGTTCTTTCAATTATGTTGTCAGGGATTTACCAATAATTCAGCTCAGGACTTGGATGCCGTCTTTAAAAAGAGTGAAGCTTTAAGACTTTGGGCCGATGATATGAGAGATAAGCATATTGATAGAGTCTCAAAGCGTGAATATAATCCTCTTACTGCATTGACCTATTCTGATATGGTCGTCGCACTTAGAAAAATTAGGGCCCATGCAATGAATGTTGCTGAAGCGATTGAAATGTATAAGGATCATGAAGTTTGAAAAAAAGTGTTTTCCAACAAGCTCCTGAAGTTATTTTTGAAATTCAGGAGGGAATTGAAAGAGAGAGTTTGAGGGCGAACTTAAAAGCACAGGCCGCTTTAACTAAACACCCAGAAACTCTTGGCTCGAAACTTACGCACTCTTCTATAACGACGGATTATTCTGAGAACTTATTAGAGTTTATTACAGGAGTTCATACTCACACAAGTGACTTGCTTCAAGAGTTAAATGTGATTCACGCCTTTACTCAAAAACAACTTGATAAAGAAGTCTTATGGCCAAATAGTATGCCGCCGCTTTTACCAGCGGAAGAAAAAATTCCTTTAGCGGACTATGGAACATCTAATGTTGGGAAGTTAAAAACGTTATATCGTAAAGGTTTAGGACATCGTTATGGGCGCTCAATGCAGTCTATTGCAGGTGTTCATTATAATTTTTCGTTAACAGATCGTTTTTGGAAATATGAAAAAGATGTACTTAAGATAACGACACCCTTAAAAGCGTATAAAAATGAGCGTTATTTTCATTTGATTAGAAACTTTCAACGTTATCGTTGGTTATTAGTCTATTTGTTTGGGTCTTCTCCTGTGGTGGATGAGAGTTTTTTGCTAGGGAAAAAGCATAACTTAGAAAGGCTGACAGATCATTCATTTTTTACCCCCCTAGGAACTTCTTTAAGAATGGGAGGACTAGGTTATACTAGTAGTGCCCAGGCTTCTATTGGAATTTGTTATAATCAAGTCGAAACTTATATTAAAACACTTGAAGCCGCACGGCTGACTCCTTATCATGCCTATAAAAAAATAGGATATAAAAAGAATAATGAGCTTCTTCAGTTGAATACAAATTTATTACAAATTGATAATGAGTTTTATTCAACAATTAGACCTAAAAATATTGCAAGATCAAAAGAAAGTGCATTATTGGCCCTTCATCGGCGTGGCATAGAATATGTAGAAGTACGCCTCTTAGATGTTGACCCCTTTGAGTCAGTAGGAATAGCAAAGGATTCAATACTTTTTTTACATGTTTTTCTTCTTTGGTGTTTGAGTAAGGAAGCTCCTAGAATTCGCAAAGAAGAATGTGATGAGATTGATTTTAATCTAAACCAAGTTGTTCAGTTTGGACGGGCTTCAGAAACATTTTTAACAAAGCAAGGACGCAAGAAAGAGCTGACAGAATGGGCAAAAGAAATTCTAAGTGAAATGAATGAATTCTCTACAGAGTTTTTCAAGCTTGATAGCGCATACGCTATGGCCCTTGATGTTCAACAAAGAAAGTTAGAAACGAAGGATAATCTTCCTTCACAAAAACTAATAAATGCTTTGGGGACAGATAGTTTTTTAAACTTTCATAAACGTTTAGCGGTGGACTATTCACATAAATATCAATTGACGCCTTCTGATGAGGAAAGATTTAAGCAATTCGCACGACTTTCCTGGGATAAACAAAAAGAAATTGAAAATCATGATCAGTTGAGCTTTGAAAGCTTTTTAAAGAAATACTTTGAAGAAATAAGAATTGATTATCAAGAGGTCTTAGAGGAATGATTAAGTATTTGAAGTATATTGTGCTCATTTTTACAACAATAGGAGTTATTGCTCTGAGTTTTTTTCTTTTCCAGAATAAAACAGATGTTGCAAGAGCATGGAATTATAGTTCTCGTATTGATTACGACTATTTGAAAAAAAATTGTCATTTAAAAATAAAAGATTATCTTTATCCATGTATTAAAAAAGAGTTTTCAGACTATGTCGCCAAAACATCTTTAACCGGAACAAGTATTGGTATGAAGATGGTTTTTAACGTGATGGATGAGGATAAGGAGAAAACACAATATTTTCAAAGCAAAAGTTTAAAAGACTTTCATTACGCTGCTAATTATTTGGAAATTAACAATTTAGCTTTAAGTCATACCTATCGCAATTATTATGGTTTTGAATCCTTATATGGGGGATTTATTGCCTCGTTAGAGAAATTTTATTCTAAAGGTTACGAGTTTTCTGAAAATTTGATTTTAGGTTTAGAAGGCCCGGAAGGAATTGAAACATTAGAGAATAAAGTTGATAGACAACTCATAAAGCAACGTTTAGCGGCAATCAAAGAAGAATATTATCAAATAAAAAAACAGGTGAATAACTTTTTAGAAGCTGAAAGAGAAAGACTTTCTGCATTATTGGCAAAAGATACTTAAGAAGGCAAAGAAAGACTTATCAAATAATGAAAGCTTCGCTATATTCGCCTCATAAATAAAAAATTTGGGAGAAGTTTAAATGAGTTTAATGTTTAAATCTACTGAGATTACAGAAAGAAATGTTGGTTTAACTTATGATGATGTTTTGTTGATGCCTCGCCATTGTGAAATTACTTCACGAAAAATTCCAAATTTAGAAACGAGACTTACAAAAAATAAAAAAATGGCATTGCCTTTTATTGCTGCAAATATGGATACTGTTACTGAATATGATATGGCAAAAAAAATGGCCCAGATGGGAGCTCATGCTATTCTTCATCGTTTTATGACAACAGAGCAGCAAGTACAGATGGTTAAAAAACTCTTGGAGTTACGGGGAGAAATTGAAGGTTTACATGTTTCTGCTAGTGTCGGAGTTAAGGAAGAAGGAATGAAAAGGGCCGATGCTTTAGCCGATGCAGGAGTAGAGATCTTGACTTTGGATATTGCCCATGGTGATTCCGTTATGATGCTAGAAACTTTAGAATATATAAAAAAGACACATCCTCATATTGACGTTATTGCGGGAAATGTTGCGATGCCAGATGGGGTGGCAAGGTTTATTTCAGCAGGGGCAGATGCCGTAAAGGTTGGAATCGGGCCAGGGTCAATGTGTACAACTCGAATTATAACGGGCTGTGGGGTTCCACAATTGACTGCGGTTTCCCTTTGTGTTGCCCAAGCGAGAAAGCATGATATTCCAGTAATTGCAGATGGAGGGATTAAAACGTCTGGGGATATTGTTAAAGCATTTGCTGCTGGTGCAGATTCTGTTATGCTTGGCTCTATGTTATCAGGAACTTTAGAAACTCCGGGTGAGATCAAGGGAGGAATGAAGAAGTATCGTGGGATGGCCTCTAAAGATGCCCAAGTTTCTTGGAGAGGGAATATGCAACAAGGCATGGCCCCAGAAGGTGAATCTCGTATGATTCCTTGTAAAGGTTCAGTGGAAAATGTTATCGATGAATTAGCAGGAGGTGTAAGATCTGGAATGACCTATCTCAATGCTAATGAGTTGTCTGAAATTGCCACTAATGCTTTGTTTATGGAGATGTCAACAAATGGCATTTCTGAGTCTAGGCCTCACGGTTTAAATTAAAATATAAAGGTTTTTAGTTTGGAAGATGTTTATAAAATTGTTTGCTCCTATGAAAAAGTTAGTAAACACTTAGAACAGCACCCAAATGATTATAAGAAGGTTATAAAGTTTATTGACGAGATCAAAGGTGAGTATAATCAACGGTTTTTAACTGCTGTAGAAGCCTTTGTTGATAATACTTTTGTCAAACTTTATGATGGTTATAACGTTCAGTTGCCTTCGGGTTTTGACTTAAATCAAATATTAGAAGAATATCATGTTGTTTTATGTCCCAATCATCAATCGCATGCTGATTATGTGGCCCTTCAATACATTTTTTATAAGCAGTTTCGTATTCCTGTTTATATTGCAGGGGGAATTAATCTAAATATTTTTCCTATCGGTAAGATTTTTAGAAAATGTGGAGCCTTTTTCATTAGAAGAAAGTTTGATGATGATCTCTATAAAATAACTTTTCAAGGGTATATTTATTATTTGTTACATTCTAATAAGGTGGTCGAATTCTTTTTTGAAGGTGGTAGAACGAGAACAGGAAAACTTCTTCCTCCTAAGTATGGACTTTTTAGTATGATTTTAGATGCCCATTCAAAATTTGGTGCAGACAAAAAACCTTTGATGTTTATTCCTGTCTCTATTGCTCATGAGCATATTCCGGAAGAAGCAGCACATGCTAAAGAGTTAAGTGGAGCAAAAAAGCAAAAGGAAAAGCCGACACAGCTTTTAAAATTATTCAAATTGTTCAATAAAAAGCTAGGTACTGTTCATGTGAAGTTTGGTGATGGAATAATTATTGATAAAGAGGTCACTGATTTAAAACAAGAAACTCAGGATTTAGCTTTTAAATGTTTTCGGCAAGTTGGGCAAGGAATGCTAATTACTCCTTCTTCATTGTTAACTTTAATACTGCTGGATGAGCCAAGTGGGGCTTTGACATGGAAACAAATTGAGCAAAAGGCACTAAAGGTCATTGATTATTGTCAATATATGGGAATAGGTTTGACGAACTCGCTAAAGGACGAAAAAGCTATTCATTCTCTTCGTTCGGCCATGGATATGTTTTTAAATAATGAAAAGGTTGAGCTCATTAAAAGAGAAAAATTGAATCAAGTATTTTACACTGTCAATGATACGAGCCGAGTTCATTTGCTTTATCATAAGAATATGATTCTTCATCATTTTTTTGTTCCCGCTGTTATTAATGCAACATGGTTTAATATTTTTAATGGAAACATAAAAAGTTCAGCCGACTTACGTAAATTTCTTATTGTGAAGCGAAAAGAGCTTAAGTACGAGTTTTATCTTCCAAGAACGACAGAGATGATTGCGGAAGGAATTAGAATCATTGAATATGGGATTGGGAGAAGGATTGAGGGCCTAGACGAAGTTATTGAACTTTCAAGAGATGAGCTTTACAAGGTTGCAGCCTTGGTGAAACCTTTTTCATCAGCATTAAGCTATATTTATGAGGCTTACTATGTGAGCGCTATCACGGTGAAATATTTAAGTGAAAAGCCTTTTACTGAGGAAAAGTTTTTACAAGTAGCAAAAGAGCTTTTTGAAATGGAAAGAGAGCATGGACGAATCGTTAAGTATCGAGAAGCATTTACAGTTCCTAAAATGAAGGCAACTTTAGATTATTTAATTAATTTAAAAATTATCGATGTCAATTCTCAAGGAGCCTATGAGTTGACTGAAGCCAAGAGACTTGAAAGACTTATTGAAAAGTTTGTTACGGATGTAAATGATCAAGTGTCTATCAATCTTAAGTTAGGGAATAATTAAGGTGGAGCAAGTTTTAAATACAAGGCATCTTTTTAAAAAGTCAAAAACCCTTACTGGATTTCCTCAGATTATTGAAGAAATTGATATGGCCATTCATTTTAGTAGAACTTTATCTGTGGCCAGTGAGGACGTTATTGTTTACTGGAGTCCAAAGTCAGGCTTTTTTATAGGAAGAGAAGTTGTGGGTCATGTACTTGAGACGTCTTTGCAGGATGAAATTTACCAACAGTTTTATGGGCCCATTGAGTATAAGACTAAGAAAGTTATTGTTAAAGATTATGCACAGCTAGAGAATGTTTTAAGCGACCTGGATAGGGGATCACAAACACACGTAAAGCTTGTGTTTAGTGAGTTAAGCCGAGTCATTTTGTATTATTAGATAAAAGGATTAGGAGCTTCTCCATAAGATAATTAGGAAAAATTGTAGAAATTGATTGGATATTTAAAAAAGAGTTGTTATATAATTACAGATATTTATTAACTAATGGTTGGAGGTATACCATAGCAAATTTTCAAAAATCGCGTGATAGAGGACCAAGAGTAAACGATCAAATAAGAGTTTCAGAGGTAAGACTTATAGGTGATGGAGGAGATCAATATGGGATCGTGTCCATTGATAAGGCCAGAAGCATTTCTGATGAACAAGGTTTAGACTTAGTTGAGGTCTCTCCCTCTGCAAAACCACCAGTAGTTAAATTAATAGATTATGGAAAATTTAAGTATCAACAACAGAAAAAGGCCGCTGAGGCTAAAAAGAAACAAGTCACTATTCAGGTCAAAGAAGTAAAGTTTCGTCCTGCAATTGATACTCATGATTTAAATGTAAAACTTAAAAATGTTTTCCGATTTTTAGATCAGGGAGATAAAGTTAAAATGTTGATGCAATTTAGAGGGCGGGAAATGGCCCATAAACATATTGGATTAGATAAATTTAAAGATATTATTAATCAAGTTGTAGAAGAATCAGGGGCTTCAGTAGAGGCACCTTTAAAAATGATGGGAAATAGAGCGATTGCGATGCTTGCCCCAGCAAAGAAGAAGTAATAATTATCTTGTTTCGTTCATTATTTTGCTAAAATATTAAAAAATATCTTTGCCAATTGAACTATGCATGATAGGTATATCTGTCTAAAAATAATGAAAAATTATATTAGGAGCATAAAATGTCAAAAATGAAGACGAGAAGAGCTGTCGCTAAAAGAATCAGAGTTACTGCTTCTGGAAAAGTGAAGATTAAAAAAGCGAATCTGAGACATATTCTTACAAAGAAATCTCAGAAAAATAAAAGAAATGCAAGAAAGGCTGGATACTTGGTTCCAACTGATGCAAAAAATATGTTAAAAGCAGCACCTTACGTAAAATAGGTGGCTGTAAGTTATTAATATTAAGTAATTGTAGGGCCCTAAGAGATATTTATATCCCCCTGCTGTTCACCACATTGTTATGAGGAGATTATTATGGCAAGAGTAAAACGTGGTTTTAAAGCAAGAAGAAGAAGAAATAAAGTCTTAAAACTTGCTAAGGGATTCCATTTTGACCGTAGAAGAAAGTATAAGCATACTGCTGAAACGGTAAAGAGGGCCCTACACAATATGTATAAGGGAAGAAGGCTTCTTAAAAGAGATATGAGAAGACTTTGGATTGTACGTATTAATGCTGCTTCCAAGTCGTTGGGAACTTCTTACTCTAAGTTTATGCACAGTCTTAAGGTGAACAAGATTGAGCTAAACAGAAAAATGCTAGCAGAGATTGCAGCAAGAGATTTTGAAGGTTTTAAGGCTATACACGAAGCGTCAAAGTAAGAAAAACGCCTTATTTTATAAAAACTCTCATTTTTTTCATAAAAATGAGAGTTTTTTTTTGCACAAAAAATACTTGTCTGCTAACCTAATAATAAGAACTTAGAACTTTTGATGTCTAAATCATGGAGGATTTGAATGAGCGTCACAAAAGCGGACATAGTCGAACGAGTTTACAAAGAGGCGGGATTTTCTAAAAAGGAAGCTGCTGATCTTGTCGACTTGATCTTTAAAGTTATCAAAGAAACTCTTTCGAGAGGTGAAAAAGTCAAAATTTCGGGCTTTGGTAATTTTTCTATTAGAGATAAAGCAACGCGAATGGGAAGAAATCCTCAAACAGGTGAGGCCATGCCTATATCTGCGCGAAGAGTTCTTACGTTTAAACCTTCTCAAATTCTTAGGGATGATATCACCGAAAGGTATAAGCATAGAATAGATAAAGATGGTAAAGAAGATAAGTCAATCCCACCTAAAGAAGGTAAGCCTAGAGCACTAAGCTCCTTTTTAAATAATGAGGATGATGATTTATAGGTATTCGTGTTATGAATTTTGAAGATCACTCAAATAAGACAGAATATAAATTTAATGAAGTCACTTCTTTAACGGCTGTAAAGCCGTATGTGCTACGCTTTTGGGAGAGTGAATTTGATCAAATTAACCCAATCACTTTAGATTCGGGACAAAAAATATATTCAAAGTCAGATATTGAGTCTATTGAAAAAATTAAAAAACTTCTTTTTGAAAGTAAAATGTCGATTCAAGAAGTTAAAGCTGTTTTTGAAAAAGAATCTCAAAAAAATATCGATGAGGAGGCTTTGGCCCATTACGGTCAAGTTCAGACTCATAATTCATCACTTGAGATGATGAAAAGTATTTTAGGAAAAGATATTACTCAGGCACAGAAAACGAAAAGTTTTAACGACTCAGATGTTTTACACTTAGTTCAAGCAAAGAAGAAGCTCAATAAACTTTTAGGAAAAATTGAGGCTGTTATTGTAAAAAATAAATGGGAGTAATCCCAGTTCTATCATTTATTTGGTAGATCGATTTTATTTTTGCAAATTAAGTTGATTAATTTTTATGTCGATTTTTTGAACAATCTTTTCTTCGTTTTTAAGTAATTTTTGATTGATTTTTGTTAGGTAGCTTTGAATATAATTCATTAAATTGATTAATTTATATTCTTGGGTATGAGAAAAAATAATCTGGCAGTTTGTGTTTATCAATTGGGTTAATTCTTCTGTTTTAAAGTGAAGAAAGGGGTTAATTTCTTCTTCATGCTGATTAACATCTTCGATTAACTCACACAGATCATCTAGTAATTGAAAAACAATTCCTAGGGCATAGCCGATTTCTTTTAGTTTAACTTCAATATCATTTCTTTGTGAAATAAAAGCGCTACAACTGAGACTTGTTTGGATTAAACGAGCAGTTTTTAGTTCATGAATTTTTAAAAGCTTTTTAAGGGTATCATTCTCATTGGCCAAATCCATACATTGGCCAAGGACAAGTCCTTGTGCCCCACAGCTGAGAGAGAAGTCTTTGAGTACAGCTGGAAGACATGTTGGAGAGAGGTTGGCGAGTAGTTCATATGAAAGATTTAATAAAGCATCTCCAGCTAAAATTGCAGACCATTGATTGAATTTGATATGAGAAGAGGGGCGACCTCGTCTTAGATCATCATTATCCATTGCTGGAAGGTCATCATGAATGAGAGTATATGTATGGTGAAGTTCAATGGCGCAGGCAAGAGTTTGGTGTTCTTTAGAAACTCCATNGAGATCTGATGCTAAAGAGTAGACTAATAAAGGTCGAAAAAGCTTGCCAGGAGGCAAGACTGAATAGTTTATAACTTCTTTTAAATAATGATCAGGAAGATTCTCTTGTAAAATATCTTCAAGATTTTTTGTAATTTCATTTTGCCATTGCTTTATTGACATTTATTTACCTAGAAAGACCATTACTGAGAATGGAGTTAAGGGGGCTTTTTATTTCAATTTGATAGAATTTACCTTTTTTGTCAAATCGATCTAGGATTGATTTGAGAAGAAAAATATCTTGAAGGATTTTATCAGAAACAAAGAGCTCTCCTTGAGTGTTAAGGAAAGAAGTTTTAAGGTTTCTGGTATTAAGTTTTAATTCACCAGAGAAATTAGCTTTTAGAGGTGATTGTTCATCTCCAATGATAAACTTCTTTATCCTTAGTTTGTTATTTGGAAGTAAGTTTAATTGTATCAGTAATGAATTTATATCCATCTTTTCTAAATCAAATCCCATGATACTTTGCTTGGGAAATAAAAAATTATTCGTTGAGACATTAAGAATAAAGTCTTTCAGACTCCCTCCATAAGAAAGTTGAAGAAACAAAGTTGAAATAACAAGGTCACCATTAAAGCGAACGATAGGTAAAAACTCTTTTAAATCAGAGAAATTTATTTTATTTGTTTTTCCAAGGAATTTTCCTCCTTCTGATTCATTTTCTAATAGGATAGAGATTGAATTAAAGCTTGGGATGAAAAAGGCTTCTAATTGATTTTGTTTATAAGTTGTTTCAAGTTTAAAGCTTAGGCCAAAGGGTGAGAAGCTGAGCCCACGAAAATGTAATGAAGTTTCTTTTAGCTTAATTTGTTTTTGTGGAAAAACACAGCCAGCTGGAAGAGTGACATCACCAAAGATAATCTTAGGTAGAAAAAACTCAAATTCATTTTTTTGGAGGTCAATGGTACAAGAAGGGCTCACCTGTAATAAACTTTGAAGTTTTTGATTGAGGAGACTCTTCATTGGAAACTTGACCAAGATGGTTAGACAAAATAAAGCAATCAAGAAAAAAACAATTTTTTTTCTTTTGAGGTGACTTAGACTGTAATCAATTGACTGTTCTTCTTGACTCATAGTTAATTACTTATTTTGCTATAATAGATAACCTCTAAACTTCCATCGATAAGTTTGGTTTCATCTTTTTTTTCAATATTAATCGTTTTAGCCTTGAACTTATCTCTAACAAATAATCGTTGAAGAAAATTATACATATTAGCACTAGAGAAGCCTTTAAATTGTAATCTTGCATTGATCTCATTTATTCCAGCAGCTTCATAGAGTTCGAAATTAGAAATACTTATTTTACTTGTATCTATACCTGAATTAGACAAAAGAGCACTAATTTTATTACGTAAGGCAGACTCATTAGAGATTTGAGGACCAAAAATAAGATTTGTTTTTTTATCTAACTGTCTTGTTTTTGAAATAATCTGTGATGCTGACTCAATAATTTTTTCATTCATCTGAAGCTCAGACTTTTGAGCATTATAAAATAAAAAACTTAAAAGAATGAGTGAGAGGGGGATAAAGAGAGTTATACACATTAAAATTGTATTAATAATTGACTGCTCGTACTCTTCTAATAAGTTATATTGATCAAGAATCTTTTGATACTGTGGGTGTTCTTTTATTTTTTCAAGTTGATTAAAAAGACTTTCATCAACAGCTTGCATTATTTTTAAATTTTTCATTTCTTGATAACTCCTCCTCCCGAAAGAGTTTTCTTATTCTTATTGAGGTCTAGAAACCATTTTGTGGACTTATCTTCTTTAAGTTTTCTTTCGATTGATTCTAGAGGAGCTAAGCTATCAGAGCTTAGAATAAAGTCAATATTATGATCTTCTTGAGCAACAAATTTTATAATTTCAATATTATGACCAGAAATTAAATTTAAAAGTCCCATAAAAGAAGAAAAAGCATTTGTTTGTAGTGAGGATTGGACAACTTTTACTTCTTGCTCAATTAATTTATTTTTTTGATTGAGCTTATTGATGATAACCTGTGGATTTCTTCTTGATCTTCTAATTATGCTTCGTGAAATATTATCTTTTATCACAGCATTCTTATATAAACTTGAAAGATATCTTTGGGACTCTTGGGTTTGCCTATTGGCCAGAAATCCTTGAATTAAAAAGAAAAGGCAAGTGATTAATGAAATGACTCCTAAACGGACTGAAATAAAGGCCATGCTGTCTATTGGTAAATCTGAGCTTGAGCTAAGAGTATAATCACCTTTAAGAAAATTAATTAATTTTGATTTTGAAGTCATTGAGGAGCTTAGAGCAGTTGTTTGTGAAAACTTACGCCTAAGTCGATTATCCTGATCAATTTGTTGAGCATCAACGGATTGGTATGGGTCAAAAAAATGAATATTTGCATTAAGTTTAGAGGCAAGGTAGTTTTCTATATTTTTAATATTCGAACTTCCGCCACAAAGATATATATCATTGATCGTACTTCCATGTTGAACTCGGTAACCAATATCCCATCTTTTAATTTCACTTAATAAAGGGGCCATCGTAGAGTCCATCACTTTGGCAAATTCTTTTTGATTTTCGTTGACTTGATTAAACTGCTCCTCCAAGAGGAGAAAAGAATTTTGGTGTTTATATATTGTGGCTTCGTCTAGAGAAATGGAATATGTTTTACTAATAGCATCGGTTACTGCTCTTCCTGCGACATAGGAAGTATGGTTTGATACAAGTGTTCCGTTATGGAAATAAAAGCCTCGTGTTGTGGTATGTCCAATATTGATAATACAGAATGAGCTTGGAAATTCGGAAGCATTTTTTTTAATGTATGAGTCAAAAACAGAAACATCATTTGTTAAAATATTAGGATTAATATTGTGTTGAGTGAGATTGTTGAAGAATTCTTCAAAGTGATTTTTTTTAACCAATCCCACAATTGCTTCAGTCTTTTCACCTTTTACAGTCAGATTTTCAGCCCAATGACAATTACTTATGGGGTAAGGAAGGTCTTCTTCAATCTGAAAAGGCAACATTTGAGCGGCTTTCTTTTTGCTTTTAACTGGAAGTGTTAAGTACCGCATCGAAACTAAGTCAGAGGGAATTTCCATTGTAATTTGGAAATCTACTTGAATTTGGGCCAGGTAGTTTTTAATTGTATTGAATTGGAGATTCCATAAAACAAGATCGACAGGTGAATCCTCACTCACTTGAGTATTAAGATAGTCATCGTCGTATTCTAAAACGACTTCGTCTGAATTAATAAGAGTTGTCGATTTTTTATCGATTTTGTAACTTAAAAATTTGACTGAATAAGTCCCTAATTCAACTGATATTCCGAGCATATGAATATTTTAGTTGATGCGCATAGTTTTAAAAAGAAAAAAATAATCTTTCTGCTAAATTAGCCTATGATAATTTCAACAACTCTTGGCTTTAATAGGAGAGTCTTTTGCTCCTCTTTGTTTTCTGTTGAGCCATTAGTTGAATTATTTGCGGGAGGGACTTCTTCATCTGAATCTCTTTGTTCAGACTCAGTATTCTCCTCTGGTTTGGATTCGTCCTCTTTTTTTGGTCTTGGTCTTGGACTTGGCTGAGCTGGCAGAGTGACATAAGCTGTGAGGTTAAATGTAGACCTTCCAACAGTTGCAGTACAAAGAACTTTGAATAAGGAAGGGGAGTGACCAAATTTTAAGCCCTGGGAGGCAAATTTAGTGAATCTTTCTGTAAAATTGGCTTCAGTCATTATATTGCCAATATTGACAATATAGTTTTTGAAATCATCTAAGGAATTAAAGTATTTGGGATCATCAGGGTCATTTTTATATTTAAAAAACTCTTCAATATCTTCTTCAGTAATGTCAGGAATAAGGAGTTTTAAGAGTTTGTCTGTAATTTTGTTTAAGTCGATCATAATGGCACCATGAACTGTAAACTCATTTTCAATTAGTTTTAGAATTTGATCCGGCCAGCTTGGTAAAGTATAGAGCTCATTAAATGAAGTTAATGGGGCCCTTTTGGGAACAATACCTTTGTCTACAAACTCTCTGTCGGCACCAGCGGTATCTTCAATGCTTTCTGGGTCAGAGATAAAGTATCTTAGCTCATTAATAAGTGGGGAAATTTCGATACCGTAAAACTGAGCGTTAAAATTATCATCAGTTTCACTTTTTTTCTCAATTGCATTTTTAACAGCATTAAACAGCTGAGTTTCGGCATTGTATTCAAGGTTTTCTTCTCGCTCAGCTTCTGAGGGTTCTTCTTTACCTGCGTTTATTCTATCATTTTCTTGAATGGCCAAGTTAAGTAATGAGATACGAAGTTTATTGAGATTAATTTTATTTGAAATGTTTTCAATCGTAAGTTGAAGCTGTCCATCTAAAACCGTCTCCTTCATAAACTCTTTAATTGCATTTTTTTGAATGGCATTCATTTGTTCTGTTACTGGGATGGGGTAGACAAATGGAAAATTCCAAATGAGATCAAGTGTTTCTTGCTTGACCATGTCCTTTGCACTTGAATTCTTTTGAAGAAAATTATAGGCTTCTTGGTATAATCTTAGTCTCGCCATTGCGAATTTTAAGCCCGACTCAGCCGTAAGCTTCGCTTTAAAGCGGTCTTCTTTATTCATCGTTTTAAGTTTATTAATAGAAGTATCATAGGTGAAATTAATAATAATAGGGGTAAGGATGAGTATCGTAGACATAACCATCATTATGGCAATACTTCCTCGCTCAGAGTAGAGGACTTTTTTAAGTGAATTATATTTATTCAGTTTCACTTTCTTCTCCAGTATTGTCGCCCGAATTACGACTCCTATTATTTGTGTTATTCTTTTTTTGGTTTGTGGGCTTCGCATTTAGAAATTTGTACATGTCTTCTGGTTTAAACTCTGGAAAGAGCGGGCGAAAGATTCGAACAGTTGTGATTTCGATATCGTCTGGGTCAAGGTAGACAATTTCAACTCTCAAGGCATGAATAAGATGAACTCCATTTTTTACGAGTTCAATATTTTCAGTCCATTTTTCAGTTTCAGGGTTCCAAAATTCTATTTTTAAGCTAATGATTTTTCTAAAAAGTACTTGTTTTTTTATATCTTCCCATTGGATAGGCTCAGGATTATAAATGTCATAATTCAGAACTTGACGAATCAGCATCAGAGTTTTTTCTGAAGATGCTGTCTTTTCTTCCTCATTTTCTGCATCATTCGGTTCTAAGCTGTAGCGGATCCAATTATAACGAGACTGATTTACATTTTCCATTTTTCTTCTATTGCTTGAAGTAAAAAAAACGAGAGTGGTTTTTTCAGGTTTTTTATATAAAGGAATAGGGATACCATCGTAGCTAAGGAGACTGAATCGGTTATTTCTTTGATATGAGTCTATAAGTCGATTATAGATTTCACCCTCATTTTCTGCTAGACCATCTGGTCGCATAGGGTGACTAAAATAAAGTGGAGAATAGAGTTGCGAGATATCCCACTCTAGTCGGCTCATTGCCGTTTCAAGTTGGAGAATTTCTTGGTCTTCTTTAGTTACAGTGTCAGCAGTATTAAAAGTGCTATCAGTAATTGAAATAAAAGAGAGCATCATCACGGACAAGATGGTAATGGCGATAAGAACTTCTATTAATGTGAAACCATTTTGATTTTTTTTCATCTTTAAAAACTAAAATTTGTATCAATTTTTACGTTTGACTTATTTATCCATGAATTTAGCTGGTAACTATATTCTGTCGCAGGATTTGTTACTGTAACTGAGACTTGCCAAATAATTTCTTCAATATTTTTTTTCATTTTATCAAAAATAAGTTTTTGAATTGCATTATTTGATTGGTCTTGTTGATTCTCTTCTTCGCTATTACCCATAATTTGAGTGAGGTCAGGAAACTTCATCTTGCGTATTTTAACTTCATATTGAAACTCTTTATAGCCTTCGATATCGAATTTTCCCGTATCAACTTCGTTTTCTGTGACATTAGTAAACTCTTTATTACCAATGAGCACTTCATTCATTTTGAGCTCAGCTAAGTTGTGCAAAGTAATGTCTTCGGCCATTTGCATTGAGCCTGTGACATTATTGGAGACTCTAAAGATAATGGCCGTGGCATAGACACTAAATATCGCCAATGCAATTAAGACTTCTAGCAATGAAAATCCTGCTTGAAGTTTATTTTTTAATCTTTTTGCCATTTTTCTACAATATCCTTTGCCTTACTTTCTAAAGTATATTCAAAGTTTACCAGTTCATTTTCAGAAAAGGGATAATAATTATCAAAAGTTCTTTCTTCAAAGGGGGGAATATCTAGGCTGACCATTTCTTCATTTGAATAGAGTAAAATGATTGCCGAATCTTTTTCTCCTGTTGGGTAAAGATAAATACTGACTTCACCTTCAGTCATTATTTCTGGATAATAGCTGGTCGCGACACCATAAATAGATATTCCTTCGGGGAGGGTTGCTGAAGACTCTTCAAATTCATCTGTCGATTGAAATTGAGAGTCAATTTTTTT
>PAKC01000072.1 GCA_002706205.1 Halobacteriovoraceae bacterium | reverse complement strand
TTTCAAGTCGAGCGCCTGCTGCGGCAAATTGTGAGTAATATCCCTCGCGCGTAAGTTGGTCGGCATCCATTTTTGATGGTGGGCAGATCCATAGGCGTGCATCGGCTTGACCTTTTCCTTTTAAAACTTCAGCAGCAGCTCTAAAATGACCAATATTAGTCATACATGAACCAATAAAGACTTCATCTATCCGGTCACCAGCGACATCTGAGAGAAGTTTTACGTCATCAGGATCATTTGGACAAGCAACAATGGGTTCTGTCATCTCGGTGAGATCAATTTCAATAATTTGAGCATATTCAGCATTTTCATCTGCTTGCATCAATTCTTCATTCGCTAGCCAATCTTTAACTTTGTTAATACGTCTTCTTAGTGTTTGAGCATCTTGGAAGCCATTATCAATCATTGACTCCATTAAACTGATGTTTGAATTTAGATATTCTTCAACAGTTTCTCTTCCAAGTTGAATACAAGTTGCAGCAGCACTTCTTTCAGCGGCAGCATCTGTGAGTTCAAAAGCCTGTTCGAGCTTTAGATTAGGTAATCCTTCCATTTCTAAAATCTTTCCTGCAAAAATATTTTTTTTGTTCTTCTTATCAACTGTGAGTAAGCCAAGCTCAATAGCTTTAAGTGGAATCATATTAACGACATCTCTTAATGTTACTCCAGGTTGTAACTCTCCTTTAAAACGTACTAATACAGATTCTGGCATATCAAGCGGCATAACTCCTAGAGCCGCAGCAAATGCAACAAGACCTGAGCCTGCTGGAAATGAAATTCCCAATGGAAATCTTGTATGAGAGTCACCGCCTGTTCCTACTGTATCTGGGATAAGTAATCTATTTAACCATGTATGAATAATTCCATCACCAGGACGAAGTGAAACGCCACCTCTTTGAGTTATGTATTGTGGGAGACTCGCATGGGTTTTTACATCACTAGGCTTAGGGTACGCAGCTGTATGACAAAATGATTGCATAACTAAGTCGGCATTGAATTTAAGACAGGCCAGTTCAGTCATTTCATCAGCAGTCATTGGCCCTGTCGTATCTTGTGAGCCTACTGTTGTCATGACGGGAGTACATGCTGTTGCTGGGAGAACTCCTGGAACTCCACAGGCTTTACCAACCATTTTTTGGGCCAAGGTATAACCCTGGTTTTTGTGAGCCTGAGTAATATGTGGATTGGCGAAAGTTGAAAACTCCTCAAGCGAAGATTTTCCCAGAAATTCTCTTGCTTTTTGGGTTAGCATTTTTCCGATGATTAAAGGAACTCGTCCACCGGCTTTATATTCATCTAAGAGGGTACTTGGCTGAATATCATAGCTGGTGATGACTTCACCATGCTCATTGAGGATTTTACCTTCAAGTGGTTTTACTTCGATAATTGTTCCTGTCTCAAGCTTTGAAACATCACATTGGATAGGTAAAGCTCCTGAGTCCTCTGCCGTATTAAAAAAAATAGGAGCGATTGTTTGACCTAAAATAACTCCGCCTTTTCTTTTATTTGGTACAAAAGGAATATCATTTCCAATATGCCATAATAGTGAGTTACAGGCTGACTTTCTAGAAGAGCCTGTTCCTACAACATCACCGACAAAAGTTACTGGTAAATTATATTTTGCTTTAAGGTCAGCTATTTCTTTAGGACCATTCTCAAAAAGGACTCCACCCATAACAGTTGCGTGTAAAGGTATATCCGCTCTTGTATAAGCATATTGTGCGGGTGAGAAATCATCCGTATTGATTTCACCATTTACTTTATAAACAACTGTTTTAAGACTAGTAGGGACCCTCGCTTTATTTGTAAACCATTCGGCTTCAGACCATGATTCAATAATCTCTTGTGCGTAATTATTGCCTTTTTGCGCCATCGCCTTGATATCATCAAAAATATTTACAGCTAAGACTAGATTTTTTAACTCATCTGCTGCCTCTTGAGCTAATTCACCTTGTTGAGCAACAAGATCAACTAAACCTTGAAGGTTATAACCTCCAATCATCGTCCCTAAAAGTTTGATTGCTTGTGTTTTTGAAATAACTGCACAATTATATGTACCCTGGGTAATGCCAATAAGAAAGTCAGCTTTGACTTGAGCCGCGGGGTCAACACCGGGATTAATCCTGTTTTGAAGTAGATGAAGCAGTTCTTCTTCTTTGCCTGCCGGAATATTTTGTAATAAATTTACGACTTCTTGTGCCTGATCAGCTGTAAGCGCTAGAGGAGGGACTCCTAAAGCCTGACGTTCTTGCACGTGATTTTCATAGTCTTTGAAAAATTGAGACATAGATTTTCCTTTTTAGATTTTTGATTTTCTTGATTATAATACTTGAGTTTTAATATTTAAAGCATTTTGTCGGCTTGTGATCGGCCTGGGATTGAATAAATTTAAGATTGAGCAATTTTGCACCGAATAAGATTAAGTGAAAACTTTAAAGATCGCTCTATTATTTTGTTTTATGATTGTAATGGGTATTGGGCTAAAGTTGTTTTTGACAGAAAATGATACTAACGACTTTAAACAATATGTACACACTCCAGCTGATCCATATTTTAATACTTCTTTTGATGAGAAAAAACAGATTTTAAAGAATAAAAAATTACAAAAAACAGAAAAAATAACTCAACGTAGTCCCGCTCATAAAAATGATCGAACTCTTGGGCGGGCACAACCACCTTTATTACTGGGAAAAAAACCAGTTAAGCCTCAATCGAATAAATTTAAAAACAAAATGGCACCGGTTCCTTCCGAAGTTCAAACAAAAAAATTTGAAGTTGGTGATCAAAAATATGAAAAACTTGAAAATGTTTACGCTATAAATAAAGATCAATTTTTACCAAATGCTTATGAGCTCTTAGAAGAAAAAAATAATTTATATATTGTTTATGTCCCTAATGATATTCCACCACCTGAAGATGCTTACACAGTTATTAAAGAAGAAGGTTTTGATAACTTGATTATTTTTACGGGACGTTTGCGAGTAAAATTTTATGATTACGGGCAGGTTAATTATTTAGTGGAAATGGTTAATGAGATCTCTTCGTCACAAAAATTTTACCAAGTGGGGATCAATAGAAGCTTAGAGCATATTAATGTGGCAACTTATGAGTTTAATGACTATGAACAGACAATGAGCTTTTATGAATATTTAAAGCATAGTCGGTTTGATACTGTCGTTATCCGAGTGACAATAGATATGATTCAGTGGCAAAGAGTCGCAAAATAATTGGCAAATTTTGTTGGCATTTCAATAGAGCTTATTTATTAACTTAGCGATTATTTAAAAATTGTAGGCAGCTAATTCCTTTAAATTACATATCTTATTAATAACTTTAAGTTTCTCTTTAAGAATGTCGTAAAATAGATGTGATAAGGAGTCTTAAAGTTGAAGTCGTCATGGTTAATCATATTCATGTTTTTTGCTTATTCTTGTGGTGATATGTTACCTCAAGAAGGCGAGAGCAATTCAAAAAACTACGGGCCATATATTCCCTCAAAGCCAATTATTTACACAGGGGATATAAATATCTCTGTAAGTTCAAATAGTGGCGTTGAAAAGGTAGATGGCAAGGCTTTATTTTCTGAAGCTGACGTGAGTTCAAATTACACATTTTCCCTAGAAAATGCTCCAACGGCTTTAAGTGTAAATTCTACTAGTGGGGAATTAAGTGTTAACGTTTCGGCCGTACAAGTGGGTGGGCTTTATGATGATATTGTTATTAAGGCTAAAAAGATCATTGGAACTGAGGAACATGCACAGACTTTTAGTATAGGGATAAATGGAGACCCTTTGAGGCAATATGCCTGGCACTTAGAAAATACTGGGCAGAAGACTTTTTCATTAACTTCTGCCGATGTCGGTTATGATCTGAATGTTGCACCTGTTTTTGCAGATGGAATTACAGGAGATGGTGTGAGAATTGCTGTAAGTGACTCCGGAGTTGAGACAAATCATGATGATCTTATTGATAACTCATTAGAAGGAGAGCATAGAGATTATTCCTTGAATGCTCCCTATATAGGTATTCCTGTTCCAACATCTGCCCATGGTACTGCTGTTACTGGAATTATTTCTGCTGTAGGTTGGAATAACTTTGGTTCTGTTGGTGTTGCTCCAAGAGCTAAATTTGCAGGTTTTCAGTTTTTAGATTCTTTGCAAAGTACCGACTTGTTAGTTCATCAGGCCAGTGGAAATTTTGATATCTTTAATTATTCATATGGTGACTCTATTTTTAAGGACACCTTATCAGATGCTGATTATCTTGATCATATAAAATCACAAGTGATCAATAATAATAAAGTTTACGTAAAAGCGGCTGGCAATGAATACCTTTTAGAGTCAGATGGTATTTGTACTGCACACAATGCTAATTTCCCTTACGAAAATGAATCACCTTATGTCATTGTCGTTGGTGCTTTAGCCGCAGCGAGTGCTTCTCCAAGTAACCCAACTGCAATTAAAGCTTCCTATTCTAATACTGGATCAAATATTTGGGTTTCAGCCTTTGGTGGTGAAAGGGGAAGTACTGAACCTGCAATTTTAAGTACTGATCTCCCAACTTGTTTTAGAGGTTATTCAAAAGCGGTTTCTGGTTTGAGTAATTCATTTGAGTATGGACATGAACTTAATCCGGACTGCCATTATACTTCAACAATGAATGGAACAAGTTCAGCAACTCCAATGGTAAGTGGAGTCATTGCCCTTATGCTCGAAGCTAATTCAACTCTTAAGCAAAGAGATATTAAGCATATACTTGCTACAACAGCAGTTAAGGTCAACCCTAACCACGATGATAATTATTTTGGGAAAACTCACCCAAGTAATGCATTTCATAGCATTTATAACTGTAAAAATTTAAATTTAACCAATCATGAATATGAGCAGGGTTGGGTTAAAAATGCGGCTGATTATTGGTTTAATAATTTCTATGGTTTTGGTATGGTCGATGCAAAAGCTGCAGTTGATATGGCCAAAACATATTCTTCAAATTTAGGCAATTTAGTAGAACAAAATGCTAATTTTTCTTTGGCAAAGTTTAAAAGTCCGACTTTATACAACTCTCAGAATAATACCAACTTGATCATTCCTGACTTTGATGCCAATGGTGCTGTCAGTCGCATCAATATAAGCGCAGCAGATGCTTTAAGTGTCGAATCAGTACAAGTCAAAGTAAATGTTTCTCATAGTCAGTCAGGTCAATTAGGGATCGAACTGACAAGTCCAAGTGGGACTAAGAGTATCTTGATGAATATTAATAATAGTTTTTTACTTTTAGATAAAAATAGTGATGGAAGTCCTGAAGGTGATGCTGACTTAAATATTGTTTTAACTTCTCATGCTTTTTATGGTGAAGATTCAGAAGGAGAGTGGGACTTAAAGCTTATTGATGGTAGAACAGGCGTAATTGGAAGTCTTAATCACTGGAGTATAAATATCTTAGGGCACTAAAAATTTAAGGAAGAATTTTGAGTAAACAACAGAATCCTTTTAGCGTAATAATGGTTTTGATCCTAATCCAAGTTTTATTTGGTGTTAATTTTCCAGCATCAAAAGTGATTGTGGGAAAAATGGATCCTATTTTATGGTCTAATTTAAGGTTTTTTATTGCAGGCCTTGCTATGTTATTTTTTACCATTTTAATGCGTAGACCTCATCCTAGAGTTGATAAAAATTTTTTATTTCCTGTGGCGATATTATCAATTTTAGGGATGGCATTGGGACAAGGTTTATTTCTTATTGGGTTAAGATTTACTACTGCGATAAATTCGGCAATTCTCATTACATGTATTCCTGTTTTGACCTTAGTTATTGTAGTCCTAAGAAGACAAGAAGATCTAAGTTTTAATAAATTAATCGGATTTACCATGTCCTTTTTAGGTGTTGTTTTAATGCGAGATGTTTCTAGTTTTAAAATAGGAAATGCTACTTTGTGGGGAGATCTTCTTGTGTTCAGTGCTGCAACTTGCTTTGCAATGTATTTAAGTTTTGGGAAAAAGTTTTTTATGAAGTATGATAATATGTGGTCGACGACATGGATGTTTTTTATATCGGCCTTGGCCATGTCAATTTTTAATGTAAATAAATTTGGTCAACTTAGTGATGTTGTTTATGGGCCGGTTTTTCTTTATTGCGCTTCTTTTTCAATATTTGGAGCCACTTTATTGACCTATTTTTTAAATAATTGGGCCTTAAAGAGAGCACCTTCTGGTAATGTAGCCATTTTTATTTATCTCCAACCCGTTGTTGCAGGAATCATTGGTTATGTTTTTTTAAAAGAAGTTATTACAATGAGAGTTATTATCTGTTCTTTACTTATCCTGACAGGTCTTCTTTTTTCAATCTCTAAAAAATAACGGTCTTTGTCTACGTTTTATTAAGGATAAAATTTCCCTCGCCTTTAAAAGAACTAAAAATTTCATGAATTATTACGTTAAGGAAGTTAAATAAATTATTTTCAAATGAGGTTGAGATGTCACAAAAGCAAAGTTTACTTAATGAAAAAAATGAATCTAGTTTTCAAGCTGAAAAAGACAAATTAGAGGCAATGGATAAAAACTATGCCATTATCGAGTTTTTACCTGACGGAACGATTTTAGAAGCTAATGCAAATTTTTTAGCAGCATTAGGTTATAGTCTTTCAGAAATTGTTAATAAACATCATCGAATATTTTGTTCAAGCGATATCACACAAAATATATCATATAAACAATTTTGGAATAATTTAGCTGCTGGAAAATCCCAGGTAGGAGAGTTTAAGCGAGTTAAAAAAACAGGTGAAAAAATTTGGATTCAAGCCTCTTATACACCTATTATAGATAAACATGGTAATGTTGCAAAAGTGATTAAGTTTGCTCAAGATATAACTGATCAGAAGTTAAAAACGGCAGATTATGAAGGACAAATAGCTGCGATTGATAAGTCGCAAGCTGTTATTGAATTTAATTTAGATGGGACGATTATAACGGCTAACCAAAACTTTCTTGATACACTTAATTATAGTTTAAATGAAATTCAGGGACGGCATCATCGAATGTTTTGTGAACAAGATTATGTGAATTCTGTTGAATATCGTCAATTTTGGGAGCGATTAAATCAAGGTGAATTTGATATGGGCCAATATAAAAGAATTGGTGCTAATGGAAAAGTTGTTTATATTCAAGCTTCTTATAATCCGATTAAAAATAGTGAAGGTGAAGTTTATAAAGTTGTTAAGTATGCTACAGATTTAACGGAAGAAAAACTGGCCTATAACAATTTAGTTGATAGTTTTGATCAAGCTGCTCAGGAACTTTTGACAAATTCTAAAAGCCTATCTGCAGCTGCTACCCAAATGTCAACAAGTGCGCAAGGAACCTTAGAGCAGTCATTGTCAGCTTCAACCGCTGCTCAAAATGTAAGTCATGGGGTGGCATCAGTGGGAACAAGTACCGAGGAAATGTCTGCATCTATTAAAGATATTGCGACTTCAGCAGCAAAATCTTCTGAAATTTCTAACGACGCTAAGGATAAGTCAGATGAAGCGAATAAAAATATCCAAGAACTTGGTGATGCCTCAGAAGAAATTGGAAAAGTTGTTAAGGTTATATCTTCAATTGCCCAACAAACAAACTTATTGGCGCTTAATGCTACAATTGAAGCCGCTAGGGCCGGAGAAGCTGGTAAAGGATTTGCGGTTGTAGCAAATGAAGTTAAAGAACTCGCTAAACAGACAGCTGTGGCAACAGAGGATATTTCTCATAAAATTCAAAATGTTCAAAATTCGACTCAATCTTCTATAACAATTATCCATGATATTGCGAGTATTATAGATGATCTAAATTCGATTGCGACATCAACAGCGGCCTCTGTTGAGGAGCAAGCGGTTACGACGAATGAAGTCAGTAGAGTTTTGGTTGACTCTTCTAATGAAGTCTCTAATATTTCTAATCTTATTCAATCAGTGAGCGTTTCAGCTGAAGAAAATTCACAAGGGGCAAGTCAAGTCTTAGAATCTGCGACAAAGCTAAATGAACTTTCAACTCAATTACAAGATTTGGTTAACAAGTCTCGTAAAGCATAAATAGAGATGAGTTTAACAAGAGAGCTTTTAAGGCTCTCTTATGTTAAAGAAAACCTTTAAAGGGAAAGCCAACTGAAAGCCCCCATGTTTTAGCTTGGAAGTTATCTTTCCCCCATGCTATCAAATTAAGCTCCCAAAAATAGTTTTTTCCCCATCTGATCCAAATATTTTCATAATCAATGTCATTGGTCGTACTAAGGAATATACCACCAGAAATGATATAATTTGGAATATCAAAAGCATGCCTATACATGAACTCTACCCCCTGGGGGAAAATGGGTTCACTGACTTCAGGGGTATCGTCATCAAATTTAAAATATAAATATTGAACGCCAAGAAGGGTTGTAAAGTAGAGTTTATTATCCAAGGCATGGCCAAAGTCTGAGCCTAGATAGAGTCCAGCATTATTAAATTTTGATTCTTGAAAAATAGCGGCATCAAAACCACGTATAGATGTACCTTCAGAAATTTTATAATTAAGGTAAAAAAACAAAGCCGGAGCAATCGGAGCTTTCTTGGTTAGCTTCTTATCATTCTTATTTATTCTTTCTGTATGGAGTGCGTATGGGCCAAATCCATAAGCTGTAAATAGGCGATGAAGTCTTTTGGGAATTTTTGACTTGATGGTCAGAGTTTTTGTTTTATTGGTGATAGTATTTAAAACTTCTATATTGACTGGGCGCTTATTTAAAAAAGCTGCATGATATGGCGGAGCACCTCCTGATATAATTTTAAGTTCAGGAGATATCCATTTGACTTCAAGCATAGGAGTTTCTTTTCCATAACTTCCAATTCGCCTCGTTTGGCAGCCAATCGAAAAATGTTCATCTTCAAGACCTATAATTTCAATCGAGTTTCTTGAGCAGGTATAATCGATTAAAACTTTTTTCTTACTTGAGTCTTTTAAATTCACTGCGACAGTTGCAATGAGCTTATTTCGTTTATAAATTTCAATTTTTTTTCTTTCAAAGAGTGAATAATAGAGTTCTGTATAAGAGTTCTTTTGGGATTGTTGAAAATTTAGCGTTGTCGTTTTGTAGTGAAGACTAAAGCTTGGATCGGTTGTTTCAAGTTTTATTTTAACTCTCACTCGGGGAACAAGTAATGTGGACTGTACTCTTACCCAGTCAAAAGATGAGGGTTCTACTTTTGCCCATACTCTATATTTTTTATCATAGGAAGTAATTTTTATCTGAGTGTCATTAAAAGAATAATTTATCCGGTTTTCTCCGATAGCCGCGTTTTTGACATCAAGGGCCTGTGATGTCACAGGAATAAAACACAAAAAATAATAAAGAATTTTAAATTGCTTTAACACAGATTTGAATCCAAAATTTTCCAAGATTTGAGCGAAAAGGGACTAGAAGCACAGGTATTTTAGTATTTTGATAGATTTTGTGGCCTTTTCCACGCATGACAGAAGGAATTGCTCTTTCTAGACGATATCCACGTTGATTTAAAACAGCTTTAGTTTGACCAAAAATAATATTGATGATTTCAGCAGCACCGTCTTGATTGTTTAAGTCTATTTCACCAATATTTTCTTCAAGCATTTTACTAATAATATCTTTATAGACTTGATCATCAAAAGAGATAGCAATAGAGCCTTTAAAATAAGGTGAAGTAATAGCAAGTGTACCACTGATGTCAATGGCCAGTTCTTCATCAGCTAATAAATAAGGCTTTTCAGCTTGAATATCCTTTACTCCACATAGGCCATTAAGAGTCTTCATAGAAGAATCTATAAAAGGATTTATGAAGTCGACATCAATCTTAAATTTTTTCTTTTTTGGGTCTATAGTTGAAAGTTCAAGTATCTTTTTAGAAAGTGTTTCATAATCTGAAGGCTTTTGTATGAAATCAATTAATTGATAATCTCTTGTTTTAATTTTTGCTTCTTCAGTCTCTTTAGTGTGTATGAGAATTGGAGTAAGCATATTATGGGATGTTTCTCTTAAGGCGGCGATAAGTTGTTGTTCAGATAATTTTGGTGCGAAGAATTCTGTTAAAATAACATCAAATTTTTGATTGCGTGTTTTTTGATAGGCTTGAACACCATCCGCAGCAGGTACAACTACCATTTGGGTTGATGATTCAAGCTCTTCGATTAATTTCTCTCGTATTTCCTCATCATTTTCCACAATGAGTAGAAATTTTTTTGTCATAAAAATCTCATCTGTGTTTGTTTTGACATTATATCTGTTTTTTTGACTTTATGTGAGGATTATTTAAATTTTTTCAATTTTCACTATTAGTTTTTGTCCAGGGTATATCCTGTTCGTAATACGATTTAGCCGTCTTAGCTCTGAGAGGCTTTGTTGATTATTTCGTGCAATCCGACTTAGATAGTCGCCTTTTTTTACTGTGTAGTAATAAGTTCTATGGGGAGGAACTTTAAGTTTTTGTCCTACATAAATACGTGATCTCTTAAGTCGATTAAGCTTTTTGAGTTTACGTATATTTGTTCTAAATTTCATGGCTATATGTGAAAGATTGTCACCTTTTCTTACTTTATAAGAATAGAGAGTTTTAGTGTTGGCCGTGTTGGGTAATCTTAGTTTTTGGCCGACATAAATAGTATTGCTTCTTAGTTTATTTACTCGTTTGATTTTACGAATAGATGTACCATATCTTTTTGCGAGAGCATATATAGACTCATTTTTTTGGACACGGTGAATTTTCGTAAAATTATGAGATGATGCATATGCCCTGTGCTTAGGTCGTGTTTTAAAAAATTTATTAAGTTTAGCAATCTTTTGTTGAGTAAGATTTGGTAAGAACAGATCAAATCCTTTTTGGCCAAGCGAGGGGATATGGTCTGTTTTAAGGTCGTGATTGAAAGCTTTAATTGTTTGGACTGAAGTGTTGAGCTTTTTTGCCAAAACACTTAAAGAGACTGAGTGTTTTATATTGATTTTTTTAGCCTTTATATAAGGGTTTGAATTAGGCTTTTTAATATTAATCTTATAATGATTTGGATTCTCTAAAATGGACATAACAGCTAAAACTTTTGGAACATAATGACGTGTCTCTTTAGGAAGAATTTTTCTACTACTTAATTCATAATAATCTCTAGTGTCTGCACCTCTAATTCTTCGAATAACTCCATATTCTCCAGCATTATAACCTGCGAGAGCTAGCTCCCATGAGCCAAAAATATTATATAAATCCTGAAATAATAAAGCCGCAGCTTGAGTGGACTTATATATATTCTTTCTTTCGTCAACAACGGAGTTAACTCTGAGTCCATATCTTTGTGCTGTGGCCTTCATAAATTGCCAAGGGCCAACGGCACCGGCGTGACTTCTGGCCCTATTAATATAACCACTTTCTACAATCCCAACATAATACAGCTCTTTTGGTAATCCATACTCTGCAAAAACTTCTTCGATTATAGGTCTATATTGCTCACCGTTTGAGATAAATCGTTCAAGTCTATCTTTGTTTTTTGTTGTAAAGTAATTGATCCAAAACTTGACTTTTTTAGACGAAACTTTTTGTAGGAATTCTTGGTCTGCTGTTTTAATTTGGCCTTTAGCGATTGTTTTAGAAAGTTCATTTTTTAACGACTCATCTTTATATGAATTAATAACCTCTGAAGGAGATTTTTTAGTGAGATGGGGTGTCGATTTTTGTTTGTATTTGTAGTTAGGAACAATTTGAGCGCATCCTGAGAGCAAAAAAACAAGTCCGAGGTTTAGATATTTATTTTTAACCATAATGAAAACTCCCTGAATATCTTATATTTTAGCATTTTAGTGCCCGGCAAGAAATCTTAGGAATTTTTCTCCGCTTTGCATCTTTCAAACTTATCTAGGCAGAAACGTGCTTTTTCATTACAATTGTATTAAGCAAAGGAAGAATTCATGATTAAAATATTTTTACTTATCGTTTTTGTTTTTGGCATGAGTTGCAGTAGCAAAAATTTGCGACAAGCTCAGCTCATTAAAGGAAAATCTAAAGATCAATACGAAGCCTATGGGACTAAGTATATGATTTCGACTCAAGGAAAGGCCACGACTGAAGCAGCGAAATATGTTTTTGATCGTGGGGGAAATATTTACGATGCTGCAGTAGCAGCTTCATTTGCTATTTCTGTCGAAAGACCTCATTCAACTGGAATTGGAGGAGGTGGTTTTATGCTGATTCATAATGCTATGACTAAGAAAGATGTTGCCTATGATTTTCGTGAAATGGCACCTCAAAAGTCTCATTCAAAAATGTTTTTAGATAAAAAGGGCAAGCAAATAAGAAAAAAATCTCTTACAGGAGCTTTGGCCTCTGGTACTCCTGGACTGGTTGCAGGAGTTATTAGAGTTCATAAAGAACTAGGTTCTTTATCTTTAAAAGAAGTTATGCAGCCTGCAATTGATTTGGCCCAAAAAGGTTTTAAGATTTATCCTGCCTTGGCCGTTGCGATAAAAGCAAAAGCTGATGACTTATGTCGTTTTTCTGATGCAAAAAGAATTTTTTTAAATTCTAACTGTTCAGCTAAAAAAGAAGGTGAGCTTTTAGTCCAAAAAGATTTGGCCAAAACGTTAAAAAAAATAGCCCAAACAAATGGTAAAGCTTTTTATTACGGTGATATTGGAAAAAAAATAATTGCCAGTCAAAAGCAATATGGTGGCAATATGCGCATGAGCGATTTAAATAATTATGTCGTCAAAAAGCGTAAACCTATTGAAGGAAGCTACCGAGGTCATAAAATTGTTTCGATGCCACCTCCAAGCTCAGGGGGAACCCATATAATTCAAATTTTAAATATTTTGGAGGGATTAAATCTTAGACAATATGGAGCACAAAGTGCCAAGTCTATACATATGACATCAGCTGCGATGCAAATGGCCTTTGCTGATAGGGCCAAACATATGGGAGATAGTGACTTTAAACCCATTCCCATTAAAAAACTTATTTCAAAAAAATATGCTAAAAAATTACAAAATAAAATAAAAAATAAAGCTATTAATTCAAAAGAGCTTCCTGTTGATTTGAATAAAATTTTAAAAGAATCTGATCATACAACGCACTTCACCTTAATGGACAGTCTTGGTAATATTGTAACTTCTACTCAAACTATTAATGGATGGTTTGGATCATCTGTTGTTGCTAAGGGGACTGGAATTGTAATGAATAATGAAATGGATGATTTTGCTAGTCATGTTGGTGGAGTTAACCTTTTTGGTGCCATTGGGGGACAAAATAACCTAGTTGAGCCAATGAAACGTCCATTGAGCTCAATGAGCCCGACAATTGTTTATGACAAAAAGAACAAGCCTTTTTTTGCTTTAGGGACACCAAGTGGAACCCGAATTTTAACTTGTGTTATGCAAACGATTTTAAATGTTTTGGAATATGAGATGCCATTGTGGGAAGCAGTAAGTGCGACTCGCTATCACCATCAATGGTATCCAGAAGAGATCCGTGTTGGGCCACCTTTTTTTGATTCGAATACTGAGTCTCATTTAAAAAAAATGGGATATAAAATTAATCATAAATCTTTAGGATGTAAAATACAGGCCATTATGCGTGAGGGTGATGGGAGGCTTCATGGGGTCTCTGATCCACGTGAAGAAGGAATGAGCTTTGGATTATAAAAGCCTTTCTGTTACGAAAGGCTTTTATAAAGGATAATTTTTATTCAAAAGTTTGGTGAAAGATGCTATTAATTGAGTTTCCATCCATACTTCTTACGTGAAGTAAAATTTTCGGATTTGCTAAACTTTTTGGAACTTCAATATCATAGCTAAATGGAGTCATTTTCATTGGACAAAAGTCTCTTATTTTCTTCATTTTAGGTAAGACAGACATTGTATTGTTTTTATTACTGATAAATTTAACTTCATCTAAAACTAAACAGTCTGAAGGATTGTAGCCCACAAGTTTCATTTTATGATCACCCTCTGTTTTTTCAATATAGTGTACGTTAGCGTAAATATTTTCATCTACAGCATTACTAGATGATTCAGCAATGAATATTTTTGATTCTTTCTCATAAGGAGATTTTCCATTGACAACAATTTTGTAATCACCTTTGTCTAAGAGTCCTACATTTACAGATTGGACAAAAGGAACAATCATTTCGGGACAAAAAGGATTTGTTGGATGATACTTTAAAGCAGTAACATTGATATGGATTTCTTTTCCTTTAATTTCGGATTCTGTTTTTGGTGATTTATGGCAAAGATTTGGTAAGAATCCGGTTACAATGATTTGTGAGTTATCATTTGAATCAAAACCTAATGGTGCATAGACTTCATCAATAGGAACTTGTTTTTCGACTGGAGTTCCTGCAAAGGCCATCATTGGCATAGTCATCATTAAAATTAAAAATGTTTTTACGTGTTTCATTGACTCCCTCCTGAGTTTAAAATCATAATGTGAATCATTTATTTCATATCAAAAACTATTTGTTACTGATTTGAAATTTGCTTTATACAGAGATTTGTTAATTTATAAACTGATTTAGATCATAAAATATATCTGAAATTTTCTTTAGTATTAGCAAAAAAGGGAGTAGAGCATGACTCAAGTTGTTAGATATGTTTTTATTATGCTGATAAGTATGGCCTCATATAATGCTTTAAGTTGTTTTCCAGAGTCTGATGTTAAGATTCCGGTGCAAAAAAATACGTCAAAGTTTTTATCAAATCAATTAACTAAAGCGCAAATGAATGGCATTATTCATCGGTTTAAGTCTGTATGGGAGCCTATTATTCGTGAGAAATATGATAAAAAGTTAATTGTTAAAGATGAGTGGGATAATAAAGATGTTGATGCCTATGCCACTAGGGATATGCAAGATAATCCTATTATTGTGTTAAAAGGGGGGCTTGTTCGTCATCCACAAATGTCTGAGAATGGTTTGTTATTGATTCTTTGCCATGAATTAGGTCACCATTATGGTGGGGCGCCAAAATCTTTTAGAGGTCGCTCAACAAAAAGAAGTTGGTCCTCAGCAGAGGGACAAGCTGATTATTTTGCAACAAATAAATGTATGAGTAAAATTTTTGAGATGGGATTACTTTTTGATGCTTACGACTTTAGTAAGACCTCAAAGTGTAAAACAGATCTATGCTTGGCCACCTTTAATGCCGCTATGTCAGTAAGCCGAGTTTTTGCCTCATTAAAACTTGATTGGAGTGAGCCTAATCCTAACTCGGAGTCATCTTATCGTGTTTCTAGAACTTTTTATGGCCATCCAAAACCTCAGTGTCGCTTTGATACTTATATTGCGGGGAGCTTATGTGTTGAAAAGTTTGATAGTGATTTTGATGACGAAAATTATGCTATAGGATCCTGCACTCATGAGAATAGACCTGAAGCAGCTAGGCCCACTTGTTGGTTTTCACCGCAAGATTACTAACTCGTTAATTTAAAGATGTTTTCTTGGATTTAAACTGATATTGGCCAAGAAGATTCCTGCGACAATTGTTATGGCAATAATAAACATTTGAAAACCACCAGTAAGGCCTTGTATAAATTCATTTTGAAATATAAGATTTAAACCCCTAAGGCCTACACTTCCAGGTACTAATAAAATAAGTCCAGGTAAGAAAATAATGGCCGCTGGTCTATTTTCTACTCTAGCAAAAAGATTACTAAAAAAACTCATTGTAAAAGCAGAGAGAAAAACTGAAAGGATTTGATTAAAAAAGAGGGAACTAAGCTGAAGAGCACCAATGGTAATAACTCCACTCATCAGGATATAAACAAAGTCCTTTTTTCGTGCATTAAAAATAACGGTTAATGAGAGTGTGGCCAAAAAAATGGCAGGAATAAGATATAGACTTGATAGAGCTTCAACATCAACGAGGGGAATTTTTCCAAAGAATATTTTTCCAATTTCAACTGCTAATAAAATACCAAAGGCAATTTTAAAAAAATCAATCATAGCACCCATAAGCCTTGCTGTTCCTGAGACCAGGTTTTGAGTTGCCAATTCATTCATAGCTATAGTGAGGCTTAAACCGGGGACTAAGACAATTAGGGCCGAGATTAGCACTATTTGGTAATTAAAAAGAATATCGGCCGTAAAAAATAAATAACAAAAACTCATGGCCATAAAAGCAGCTGCGAATTCAAAAATTTCATTTATTTTGATAAAATAAAATTTTAAAATACCAAGAATCCCTACCATTGCGCCAATGAGAGTAGAAAGAATGACTTCAATAAGTCCTCCTTGAAGAATAATGGCCAAAGCGGTAGAGGTCATCGTATAGGCGAGCACAGTGACAATATTAGGGTAATTATTTGGGCCAGTTTCAACAGCTTGGATTTTTTCAATCGCTTCATCAATACTAAGCTTTTGTTCACATAAGAGGCTGGCAATATGATCTACTTCATGCAATTTTGCCAGATTTGTCTCTCCCGGCAGAACTCTCACATGACGAGATATTTGATCGTCTTCTGAGTCTATGGAGATAGAGAGGTAGGTTGGCGAGATATAAAAGTTTCCTGTAAGCCCTAATTTGCTCGCAATATCTTTCAAGCTTGCTTCTAGGCGAGGAGCATTCGTCCCATATTTATGTAGGGTGATCCCAATAAGCCTGATTAATTTGACTTTTTTGTTAAAATCAGTTGTTGCCATGTTGGCAGTATAGCATAATCAAAAGCTATGAATAAGTATAAAACTAACGTGCAAAAAATTTATCTGTTTAATTTTTTTAGCATGTTTTTAGTTATTGTTCCGGTTATTGTGCCCTATTTTTTGAGCTTGGGCCTAAGTATGAGTGAAGTGTTACTCATTCAAGCTTTGTTTGGAATGACGATGGTCGTGTTTGAGGTCCCTTCTGCTTATATTGGTGATCTTTGGGGAAGAAAACCCGTTCTTATTTTAGGAAGTTTTTTTTATGGGCTAGGGTTTAGTATGTTACATATGGCCACAGATTTTTGGGGACTCATCTTTTATGAAGTTCTTTTGGCCATTGGGGCGAGTTTTATTTCTGGTGCCGACCTATCCTTGCTTTACGACTCAATTGGCAATGATAAAAAACTTCAGATGAAAGCAATGGGCAATTACCAGGCAGCCAGTTTAGTTGGAGAAGGAGTTGCAGCTATTCTTTGTAGCTTTCTAGGTTTGTATGGATATGCTTATATTGTGAAGGCTCAATTTATTGTGGGCTGGATTCCTTTTATTCTCAGTCTTTCTTTGCTAGCTCCTAAGTATAAAAAAATGAATCTTACGGGACATAGAGATAATATGCTTATTGTCTTTCGCTATATCTTTAAAGACCACAAAACGATAACACTGACTTTTTGGAATCTTGTTCTTTGGTCTTTAGGGACTTTTTGTGCGATTTGGTTGACCCAAAAGTATTGGAGTGATGAGAGTTTAACTTTATCTTCTATGGCCATTTTGTGGGCACTATGTAATTTCATTGCAGCCTTAAGTGGGAAACTTGCTCCCAGACTTATAATCAGATACGGACTAAAGAAGATTTTAATTGTGATGGCCTTACTTGTCGTAACTTCGTATATTACAATGGGGATTAATCTTTTTAATTTGGGTATATTTGCTATTTTTTTCTTTTGTATAGCTCGCGGTTTATGTTCAGTGGCCCTTAAAGAAGAGTTTAATCATCAAATACCCACTGAGTTTCGAAACACTGCCAACTCGTTAAATAGTTTATTTTTTCGTTTAGGCTTTTTCTTTCTTGGCCCATGTATTGGTTATGTAATAGATCAATATGGTTTAGATGTTGCTCTTTACGTTTTGGCGGGATTTTTTACTGTTTGTTTTGTTTTTCTTTTAGTTCCTCTTTTAAAAAGAAAGCTTACAGATTCTGTTGGTCACAATCTGTGACCCTATAAAAGATTCAGTGGTGACATTTTTTTTCTTTCTGGTCACAAGCTCATGCTATACAAAAAATATGAATTTACAAAGTATCTATCATTACACAAATCCACGTCAGTACTTACTGGATTATTTAAGCGCAAGGCAGCTTAATGAGAAAACTTTTTCCGTAAGAAAATGGGCAAAAGAAATGGAGCTAAAAAGTCATTCTCTTTTAGTCATGCTTTTACAAGGAAAAAGGCAATTACGTATTCAACACTGCCATTTTTTATTAAGAGGTTTGAGTTTTACATTAAATGAATCAGCTTATTTTGAGGCCATTATTCAATATCAAAATGCAAAAACAATTGAAGAAAAAACTTTTATAGCAAAGCTTATGAATGAATTAAATCCTGGCCGTGAAGTTAAAACAAAAGAAGTTTTAGAATTTAAAATTATCTCTGGTTGGGTTCATATGGCCATCATGGCCATGACAGAGCTTAAAGATTTTAGAGGGACAGAGACAGAAATTCATCGCCTTCTTGCAGGGAAATTAACTTTGTCTGAAATCAGAGCGGCCCTTACTAGGCTTTTAGATATGGAGCTTTTAAAGTGGGATGAAGTGAGCCGGTTAGTTCCTACTTTTAATCAAATTACCACTAGAGATGATATTCAAAATGAAGGGGCCAAAGAATATCATAGACAAGTTATAGCCCTTGCAGCTAATGCAATTGATAAACAAAAACTCGAAGAAAGAGAATTTCAATCATTTACGATGGCGATTGCTAAAGAAAAAATTCCAATGGCCAAAGAAATGATCAGAAGATTTAGAAGAAAACTCTCTCAAGCTGTTTCAGGCGAGGGAGATGAAGTCTATCAAACAAGTATCCAATTTTTCCGACTAACTGAAAACTCAAAGACAGAAAACTTTGATGCAAAAAGTGTTGCGCAGGATACATTAAAAAATAATGCGTATAAAGGAGCACAATTATGTTAATCAAAGCGATGATTTTAAGTTTATTTATTTTAAGTTCTAGTACCTATGCTAGAGGCGATTTTGGAGCAGGCAATGGCGGAGACACTGTCGAATGTTCAAGCAATGCTGAATTTCAAGGGGAGTATTTTTTAGATTATTTAGTGGCACGGATGGAGAATCCCAAGGAATATTATATTGATAGCTTTGATCGTTTGATTGAAAAGTTAGAGAAGAAGATTCCTGAATTGGCCCTAAAAGTAAAAGAGCTTAAAGAAGACTATGATCATCCAGATATGAAAAAGGCAAATATTTGGAAGAATATAACTCCCAGAGAAATTGCCGATGAGAATCTTCTCGTTTATTTACCGGATGGATGTGATTTAGAACCGACTCAGTTAGTGATTAGAAGAAAGGTTAATAAGAGCACGACTTATTTTTTTACTGATCGTTCTCGCATGGATGCTTTTAAGCCACAATACTCGTGGATATTTTTACACGAAGTGTTGTGGAGTATTTATGATAATGCCTTTGAAATTAGAGTGGTTAATGAGTTTATTCACAATTTAGATAATTATGACTTAAGTTCGATGGAGTTCATCCAAGAGATTAATCGTTTAGTGTCACCTAAAATTTATGGAAACTATAATCTTTATCATCACTATAATGAGTATAAAGATAATATTATGAGAGTTTCAGATGAAATAGGTGCTACCGAAGCTGTTTTTTCTGATCCTCGCTTGAAGGAAAAAATATCTAAAGAAAACAAGAGAAAATTATTCGCAGCTTGTGAGGATCTTTTTTATCTTGTGAATCAAAATAATGATAATGTAGGAAAGAGCTATATTAGTCATATTGATCAATTGAAACCTTTTAATCGAAGGGCTCCAATAATTTGTAGACATTTTTAATTCACTTTACAAGCGCATTAAGAGATTAAAACAATATGAACTCATTGTATGAGAAGTTTTTCCTTGCTAAAGCTCATAGGTCTTTCCACAATAAGAGAAGAGAAAACTTAGGAGTTAAGTGAAAAAGATAGAAATTGTTATAAAAAGAATTCAAAAAAAATGTGCAAAAATTTTATGGGCAGGGGCATAAAGCTACTTATATTCCTGCCCTTAATAATGTGAATGCGCAACAATTTGCTTTAACTCTTATAGATAAAGAAGGACATATTTTTTCTGTTGGAGATGATAAAGTATGTTTTAGTATTCAAAGTGTTTCTAAGGTTATTAGTTTAACTATGGCACTGAATGAAGTTGGTGAAGAACTTTGGGGAAGGATGGACCGAGAACCTTCTGGTAAAGCCTTTGACTCTCTTATACATCTTGAAGAAAATAATGGTATTCCCAGTAATCCTTTTTTGAATTCTGGTGCCATTGTTATGGCGGATGTTTTATTAGAAATTTATGGTGATCATACAGTTGATAAATATCTTCATCTTATGAGGCGTATTACGGGAAATGAAACCCTCCAAATTGATGATAAAATTTATAAGAGTGAAAAATTCAATGGACATAAAAACTATGCTTTTGCGAATTATATTAAAAGCTATGGCAATATCTATAATGACGTAGAAGATGTTTTGGACGTTTATTTTAAGTTTTGTTCTTTGTCTTTAACTAATCTGGATTTGACTAAAGCCTTTTATTATTTGATGAATAAAGGACAATCTTTAGAGGGGTTTCAAGTCACAACACCACGACATTGTAAGCGTATTAATTCTTTGATGTTTACTTGTGGAACTTATAATGAGGTTGGGGACTTTGCTTATCTTGTTGGTTTGCCGGTGAAAAGCTCAGTTTCTGGGGCCATTGCGGGTTGTTTGCCTGGAGCTTATACAGTAAGTGTTTGGTCACCAGAGCTTAATGAAAAGGGAAACTCTTATTTAGGTTTTAAAGCTTTGGAGCAATTAACCACTGAGCTAGATTCGAGTTATCTAAGTTAATTTTGACATATTTAAAAACTCCATCCTAGAATATCTTTTGAGAGATAAGGAGAGAATTCATGGAAAAAACGACGGTAAAGGAGTTTACCCTTTCAGCTATTGGGCTTGGAATTATCATTGGTGTTATCATGACTGCCGCCAATGTTTATCTTGGTTTATATGCAGGGATGACAGTTTC
>PAKC01000071.1 GCA_002706205.1 Halobacteriovoraceae bacterium | reverse complement strand
TCTAAAATTTTATTATCGTAAGCTCTTAATTTAATTCTAATATTTTGTTTTAATTGGAATCGGTATTGGCCCATTTAATTTGAGTCTTGCGGCTTTATTAAAACCATTGGAGCAAAAAAAAATAAAATTTTTTGATGATAAAAAGAAATTTAATTGGCATCCAGAACTGATGCTTGATGATGCACCCATGCAAACATCCTATCTTAAAGATCTTGTCACTCCTGTGCAACCAACAAACCCGCTTACATATATAAATTACTTAGTTGAGAAAGGGCAGTTCTATCATTTTTTAAACACAGGTAGAGATGTGATAACACGTTATGAGTTTAATGATTATTTACGCTGGTGTACTCATAATCTCTCTGATGTCTTAAACTTTGACTCAAAAATAAAGGAAATTCGATTTGAAAAATCTAAGTTTAAGATTATTAAAGAAAATGAAACTTTTTTTTCAAAAAATATTTGTGTTGCTTCAGGTCCAAAACCTTTTGTTCCAGATTGTGCGAAGAAAAAAATAGGAAATGATGTATTTCATGCTAAGTCAAAAGTATTACAAAACTTATCGCTTACAGGAAAAAAAGTTTTAGTTGTAGGAGGAGGGCAAACGGGACTAGAAGTTTTTAGAAATATCCTTCATGAAAAATGGGGACGATCTGAACATGCGACTTTAATAACAGGGAGAAAGAATTTTCTTCCTTTAGATGAAGCACCTTTTACAAATGAAATATTTACTCCAAAATTTGTGTCTCAATTTTATCATTTAGACCAAAACACAAAAGATGATTTTACTGAAAACTTATTATTGGCAAGTGATGGGAATACGCCAAGTTATTTAGCTGAGTTTTATAATGAGTTGTATTTAGATAAATTCTATAAGAAGCAATTTTCACCATATCGTATTTCACCCATGCGTTGGCTTGAAGATATTGAAGATAGACAAAATTCTCAGTGTGCTATCATTCGTAATAAATTAAATCAGCAAATTGAAGAATTGCAGGTAGATATCATCATACTGGCCACGGGCTTTACAAGTGCATTACCTTCTTATTTAGAACCACTAAGGAGTCTTATTTCTTTTGATGGCCAAGGAAGACTTAATATTTGCCATGATTATAAGTTGAAAACATCCTTAGAAAAGAATCATATTTATATGATGAATTATAGCCGTCATGGTCATGGTGTTGCTGATCCCCAGACGAGTTTGATGTCATGGCGTTCTGCTGTCATTGCTAATGATCTTTGTGGAAAAGAAATTTTTAAAAATGTAAATAATAAATCAAGTTTTTTAGATTATTTTAATGAGGAAAATTTATGAAAATTTTTTATCTCGTCCTTGTACTTTTTAGTCATTTTACCTTCGCAAATGGGCCATCATTATCTAAAAAATTAGATCATATGACAGGCAAGAACAAAGAGGTTGTAGAGAATCCAACACTTAAAACTTTGTCAGGATCTTTGAATAAATATAGTTTCTATTCACGTTTTACTTATAAGGGAGGATCATTACATGACCCACAATCTGCTGAGCGACCGAATATAAGAGAGTTAGGAGCTAAGCCTAATTTGGTAAACATGAGCGGTGTGTTTGGTCTTAAATATCGATTGACTCAAAATGATAATCTCTCATTTCAGTTAGGATTGTATGCAACAACTCCTTTTCATTCTACTTTAGATACCAACAGTAAAACGAATCAAAATGATTTTGAAAAAAACAGTCGAAAGTACACAAGTGATGACCCCATTTTAAGCTATTTTAGAACTTACAAGTGGGGACGATTACAAAATATTTCTTTTTTTCAATATCAATACATCACTCGAAAGAGTTATCGTGATTATGGAGGAAGAGGAGTCTTTCGATTCAGTCAAGCCTCTGCTTATAAAATTAATAAGGCAATGTATTTAGCGAGCACACTGACCTATGAAAACTATGCCTATGATAAAGACTTTATTGATTATTTTGGTAAGGAAGTTTCGATACGGTCTCAGCAGAGTGAGCATACAGTTCGGGCCAATATTTCTAGTGAATTCTATATAAGTCAAAAAATCTCATTACGTGTTATTACTGATCTTTTTTCTTTCGTGAGATATAGAGACGCGGATAACTTTGAAAGGATTAACACTCAACAGACTTTAGGGATGACTTATTTTTTTAGTCGAAATATTTCTTTGGCACCAAATATTAAGTTTATTTCCTCAGACCTTAGAAGTGAGCGAACTAACTTCGGTGTAAATCTTACTGTTAATATTTAGGAGTATTATGCAAAAAATATATTTAGCCTATTTGAATACATTTACTTTTAGTTGTATCCAGATGGTTTTATACACAACAATTCCGTATATTGCAGAAAAAACGGCTGTCGAAACAGCTAGCATTATTGGGGCAATTGGCGTAGGTTCTTTTATTTTTTCATTTATGGGACCTTTTTGGGCAGCCAAAAGTGATCGGCTTGGAAGAAAAAAAGTTTTAAGCTTTGGAATGTTGGGAATGAGTTTATCATTCGCATTACTCTCAGCTATTTTCATTTTTAATGATACTCTCTCAGTAACTGTAAAGTTGAGTTTTGTTTTTTTAAGCCGAATTCTCTATGGGTTTTTATGCTCAGCTATTGTTCCGGTTTCACAAGCTTGGCAATTAGACTTTTTCGATAAAGAAAATCATTTGAAAGTGTTAACACGAAACTCTATGTGCCTAAACCTTGGAAGAATCATGGGGCCAATTCTCGTCTTGGCAAAGCAGGTAAACTTTGAGTTGGTTATTTATGGTGCAACTTTATGGGTTTTTATTTTAGCTATTTTTGTATTTTTTATTTCAACTCATGAAAAGAAAGAATCCAATTATAATGTTAAAGAATATAATATTAAAGAAATTATTCTAAGATGGAGGATGAGTATTAGGGAGTCCTTACTACCAATTTTATTGGCCTTAGTTTTTACCAGTTTTATTGGTGTGCTCCATAGTTTCTTGGGCCATCATATTAAGAATGTTCTTGATCTAAGTGGACAAGAAGCGACTTTGATGTTTGCAAAAATTATTCTTGTTCTAAGTATTACAGTTATTTTTTTACAACAATTGAGCCTTATTTTAATGAAGTCAAATTGGAAACCAAGGGTTATAATTGGATCTGTGGCAATGGTCATCGGGGCTTTTGTTATGATGGAAGCTCAGAGTGAGATGATGATTTGGAGTTCCATCTTTTTTATTTGTATTTCGACAGCACTAATCCCTCCTGCGTACCTAACTTTGACGAGTCAATCTCAAGAAAACACAGATAAAACAAATGTTTTTGGAAAGAAATTGGGATTAGCTAGCGTTGCACATTCATTGGGCTATGCCTTGGGTATTGGTTTGATTGCTATTTCAATGAAGATGAAGATGGTTCCTGAGTCTGCTGTAGTGTTTTTGATTTCATTTTCTATCTTACTTTTGTCTTTCAATATGATTTTGTCTCAACCTAGGAGGAGTCATGTTACAAATCATTCCTAAAAAAAATGCGATTTTTTATGTGCAATTGCTTGATCCAAAAAAAGAGGAGGATGAAAAAAAGTTCTTGGAATTTTTAAATGAGGTTTTAGGTTATGATTCTTTTGGACTTATTCTCGAGGTTAGTGGTTCTAAAAACTTTTCTTTGCAGGCAAAGAAAGAATTGGGACTATGGTTTAAAAAGAATAAAATAGAGTTAAGAAAAAACTGTTTTGGGTTTGTAAGGGTTAAGCAACAGATTGATGAAAAAAAACTTGCTCAGATGAAAAAAGTCATTCCTTGCCCTTATTTTGAATGTTTTAATGAGGAAAGCGCGCTCAAAGCTTTATCCAATAAAATTATCTAGGGCTATTTGGTGCTATATCACTATAGCTGTCTGTCCCACAAACTGTTTTAATTGCCAAGCGTCCTTGATCACCACAATAATCTTGCCCACTACTAAACCAACCATCATTATCAAAATTGTCACAAATAACCATATTGTTCCAACTACCATCGTCAGAACAGGCTATACAGACTTTACACTCATTTTGAAGGTAATTCCTAATTGCACTATCAATATTAATACCACTGGTACATGATAAAATTCTTGTCTGGCCTGATGACTCAGGACTTTGACCTGTAGCCATTGTGAGGTTGATATCAAAGTCCATGATCAATTCACGAGTACGAGATTGAGATACTTTCTTTTCTATGACAGTTCTTAAAATTCCTATATCACTATGCATTGAACTATCAGCATAATTACTCCCAACTCCATTATTCATAATCAGTTTCATTGACTTTATAATTATTTTACCAAACTGGGACTGATCATTGCTTCCTGGATTATTTGAGCCATTAAATTTTTTTAGACTTCTCGTATCTCCGGCTTGATTTGATAAAAATAAAGCAACATCAAGTCCTTCATTTTCTTCATCAATATTCCTTTTTTCAAAAACAACAGGTGATGTCGGAGATCCCATGGGACCATTTCCAGCAAGGCTTACTCGACAATAATCACTATTACTAAGGATCATTCGTATTGATGATCTGAGCTCTAGTTCATCTGACTTTGATTGAACTAAGCCTTGGGACTGATTCATATTCTTCATAAGGCGCATAAAAAAAAGTGATAAGCCACCGAGAATTGCTGCTGCAATGAGTACTTGAGTTAAAGAAAAACCTTTTTCTGAATTCACCAACATTATTATACCTTTTATGCTATCTTAGATTATAACGGATAATTAGTAAGATGATATAATAAAAACAATTTTAAGCTTTTAAAAGCAAAGTTGAGAACAAGGGTGTCATAAAATACTGGCATTTTAAATATTTGGTTGTGATAGGATAAATGGAATAAAAGATGTTTAGACAGATAAAACATATATTTTTTGTGGGATTTTTTTTATCAGCTTCAGCACAGGCAAGCATTAATTTTGAGAAAACTAAACAGGAGTATATGAGCGTTCTTGATAAGCCATATGTTCTTCTTCCTCATAAAGGCTCATTTTTATATCCTATTTCTTATAATGCCAGCCCTAATCAAGAAGTGTATGAATCACTTTTGACTGTGGATGAAAAGGATAAGAACAGGGGAGACTTTAATCGGCACTTAGAAGCTGAGTTTCAAATTAGTTTTTTAGTTTTAGCAAATAAAAACTTTCTGGAAACAGATTATTATTTGTTTTTTGGCTATACTCATCATTCGTGGTGGCAAGTTTATAATGATGACTGGTCAAGGCCTTTTAGAGAAACAAATTATGAACCAGAGCTTTTTGGAAGAAAGATTTTTAATTCTCCGGTAAACTTAGGCATAGGAAAAATGATTATGATGGATTTAGGCTATGTACATGAGTCTAATGGTCAAATCCAAGAATTGTCTCGGAGTTGGAATCGGTTTTTTATCCGTTCTTATTTTCTTTACGAAAATTTTGCGGCTAATATCTCTCTTTGGGCCAAAATTCCTGAAAAAGATGAGAATAGCGATAACAAAGATATACAGGACTTTAGAGGACTAGGCGAGATTAATTTAATTGGTGTAAAAAGTTTTAATCGTTTTAAGTTACGGCTTATCCCCGGTTTTACAAACTTTGGCTATGAACTTAATTATAGTATCCCATGGCGTGAAGGTTTACGTCTTTCTGTGAGAATTGGCCAAGGTTATGGTCTTTCACTGCAAGATTATAATCATGAGACAAATAGAATATCTCTTGGTGTGGAATTAGCACATTTTCTTTAAAGTTTCGAGTAAGTTTTTCAGTTAACTTGACATTTGAAATGAGAGATAGTTTTTTAAGGCTAAATTAATGTCAGTTTATCGCTAAAAATGAATACGAGATTTTAGATCACAAATTGGATGAATTTTCCGATGCTTGAGTATTGTTAAAAACTGATTAAATTAATTATTACAAATATAATATATAAATTTTTATGAATAATTTACTGAGGAGAGAATTATCTCAAACCAAACAAGTATAAATAAAAACGTTTTTTTTACTTCATCTTTTTTTATTCTTATGATTACTGTTGTTGGCTCTATTTGGCCTACAGAGTTGAGTCTTTTTTTTAAGACAATTCAAACTTGGCTTATCGAAAAAACGAGTTGGCTTTACGTTTTAGCAGTTGGAACAATGCTCTTTATGGTTATTTGGCTTATGGTGAGCCGGCTGGGAGATATAAAGCTTGGTCCTGATCATTCCGCACCTGATTATACAAATATGTCATGGTTTGCGATGCTTTTTTCAGCTGGGATGGGAATAGGCTTATTATTTTTTGGTGTTGCTGAGCCAATAATGCATTTTTCTGCTCCGCCAGTTGGAGATCCTTTGGCCATTGAAACTGCAAAAGAGGCCATGAAGATAACTTTTTTTCACTGGGGACTACATGCTTGGGCGGTTTATGCGACTTTAGCTGTGATTTTGGCCTATTTTTGTTATAGAAAAAATTTACCTTTACTTCCAAGGTCAGCCTTTTATCCAATTTTAAAGGACAAAATCTATGGAAGATGGGGTGATATCATTGATACATTTTCGGTTATAGGAACCATGTTTGGTGTCGCTACATCTTTAGGATTTGGTGTAGCACAGGTTAATGCGGGATTGAGCTATTTGGTTGAAACTATTCCTCAAGCAGCTTGGGTACAGGTGGTTCTTATTACTATTATAACTGCTTTTGCTACTGTTTCAGTTGTTTTGGGGTTAGACGGTGGAATAAAAAAGCTTTCTAATATTAATGTTATTTTGGCATTTATTATTATGACTAGCGTACTTTTATTGGGAAATACAGTCGATTTACTTCAATCTTATGTTCAAAACACTGGTGCCTATCTTTCAGATATAATTCACAAAACCTTTAATCTTTATGCCTATGAAAAGAAGGAATCATGGATTGGTGGTTGGACATTATTATATTGGGGCTGGTGGGTATCTTGGTCTCCCTTTGTTGGAATGTTTATTGCCCGTATCTCAAGAGGAAGAACGATTAGGGAGTTTATGATTGGAGTTTTGTTTGTTCCAACAGGCTTTACTTTTTTATGGATGACTGTCTTTGGAAATTCTGCCATAGATCTTATTTTAAATCAGGGAGCAATGGATTTAGTCTCAATTGTTAACTCTAATGTACCAGTAGCTTTATTTAAGTTTTTTGAATATTTTCCTTTTTCAGCTCTTCTTTCAGTCTTAGGTGTTATTTTAGTTATTACTTTTTTTGTGAGTTCATCGGACTCAGGATCTTTAGTTATTGATACTCTCACTTCTGGTGGAGCTCAAGAACCACCTGTTTGGCAAAGAATTTTTTGGGCCATTACCGAAGGTGTCGTGGCGGCGATATTACTCTTAGCTGGGGGGTTAGAAGCTTTACAAACAATGACTATTGCTTCAGCTTTTCCTATGATTTTTCTTATTATGATTGGGTGTTTTTGCTTTATAAAGTCATTAAGAGCCGATCATCTTCTTTTGAGTTCTGTACAAAATTATAATTCTTCTGTTCAGTTTTCACAGGCGAGCTCTAGTTGGAAGGATCGCTTAAAATCACTGACACATCATCCGCAATTTACTGAGGTTCATGACTTTTTTAAAGAAATCGTTCGTCCAGCTCTTTTGGAATTAAAAGATGAAATGCAACAACATGGTCTAAAGGTTGAGATAAAAGAATTAGCTGAAAGGTCAATTTCTCTTGTGGTTATTAATAATGATGTAGAAGATTTTAAATATGAGGTTCAGCTACGTTCTTTTGAAGTACCAGCTTACGCGCCAGAAGATAATAAGTCTTATTTTAGAGCGGAAATATTTTTAAGGAGTGGTGGACAAGAGTACGATATTTTTGGTTATACAAAAGAACAGGTTGTTGCTGATGCAGTTACTCAGTATGAAAAACACTATCACTTCTTGCATAAATCAAATTCTGAATTATTTACTCCTTAATATTGATAAATAAAGTAAATGGTCGATCCGTGGAAATGCGGATTTGGCCATAAGCTTGATTGCTCAATCCAAAAGAGCTTAAGGGATGGACCTCTTTGCCTTCAATGAGGTACTGGCATTGACCTGTAAGCTCAATAAAGGTTTTTTCAAATACGACCAAGCTAAATAATCCATCGAGTTCTATATCCCATTCTCCAGCGCTGAAAAGTTTAATTTTATTTTCGAATGAAACAGTGCTTTTTTCTTTATTTTTTAAAAAATGATAAACTTCTCCTAGGTTGAAAAGCTCATGATCCTTTCTTCCTCCTAGAAAACCAAAAAGGTGGAGTTGCGAAAAGTCTTTACAATACTTGAGAACAAATGCCAGGTCTGAGAAATCTTTATTTGGGTCGAGCTTTTGATTGAGTGATTTTCCCTTAAATGAGTCTTGGTCACCACAACTAAAACCAGTTTTATCAATTTGAAAGCGAGCGCCGCCATCAATGTATATGACCGGCTCTTTAAGTTTATTTACAGGAAGGGAAAAGGGCATTGGTCCTACAAGATTAATTTTCTCTTGGTTGAATTTTTTGAGATAGTCTTCAATCTTCATTTGAAACTTTGTCTGGAAAGGTTTCCTTGAGATAATTTTTAAAGCTTTCTTTTGTTATTTTTTTATCTCGGTAGTCTCTGAGTTTTTGTATCCAAGTTACTTTTTTTAGTTCAAAGCAATCCATAATATCTCTATACTGATAGGTTAAAGGGTCGACTTGGGTGAAATCATTTGTCTCTAAAAACTTATTTAGGGCGATAAAAAAGCTATCAATCTCTTCTGCTTTTTGTTTACCGATATAGGAATAAGGATATTCTTTTATTGTTTTTTTATCTTGCTCTCCTTGATCATAGATAAGTCCAATGGCATAACCCCCGCCTGCTGAAGTATTGGTTTTAATATCACCATGACCAGCTGTTCTTACTAAGCATGAGTGTTGACTCCAAGAAACTTTTCCCGTAGGGCTTTGAAAGATAATGAGTCTCCAATCAACAGGTAGCGTTTGATATTTATAATCATTCTGCTCTTTGGTCACTGTTGGGATGACAGCTAACTTTTCTAGATTTTGAATTTCATAAAAGTGAGGTTGTTGTTGGACTTTTTTAATAATTTCTTTTCTTTGTTCAGCGTCTAAACAAGGGCCAATAAGAACTCCTGCTCCTCCGGATTGGTCTGGAATTTTAATGACAGCTTGATTCATTTTATTTTCTAGTTCTGTGGCAGATATTCCTTGGGGGGGATGGGCCACATTATGCGTTTTAAAAGTCTTATCAAGAATTCTAAAAACTCTTTTATCGTCTAAGATACGCCCACCAATATTTGAGATAAAAACTTTTTTCTCAATTAATGCCTGAGCAATATCTCCTTTCAAGTTTGTTTTTGGATGCACACCTATCTGATCAAATAAGGTTTGATAAATAGGTTCACCCTTATCATTTAGCTCTACGGCCTCAGGAGTTCCTTGGGTGTCATATAAGTATGAATAAAGAATACCGGGGTGGAGCTTGAGGTTTTGTTTTTGACTGATTCTTTGATTGATATCGCGATAAAATGGGCTTCTAAGGGGAATTTTACTTTNTTCGGAATAGATTAAAAATGATTCTTCACGACGATTATAAATTCCCTTCACAAGGGGATGTTGTTTTGAAAGACAATTAAAACGAACATATCCAGCTTCATCAATGTATAGGTCATTCATTCGAACTAAAGGCATTTTAGCCCGAACAGCTAAAGCTGCAATCTCAGGATGTGCAGGGCTGTATGGCCCAGGGCTCATGACAACACAAATACCTTCATCTTTTTGTGTCCATTCATTGGCACATTCTTCAATGACATTTCTTAAAAGGTAATGGGAATTATCCCAGTCTTGATCGAGATTTGAGTCTTGAAAGAATTTAAGATTAAGCGACTTTAAGTGGTGAAAGAGCTGGTATTGATCTTCAATTCCACAAGGTGTTCCCGCATTATACTCAAAAAAAGTTGTTTGCGGTTTTGAGAGGCTAGAAAGAGCAGCATCAAAGCCGACCAAGGGTAAAAATGGATAATCTTTCAGGTTGGGATGCACTATATTGGGTTCATAGTAAATATTTTCTTGGATAATTTTTAGTAATGTTTGAGCATCATCTTGAGCAATATTAAACTTAGTAAAATCTTCGAGCTTAAGTTCTTTTTTTGAGTAAATTTCTTGTAGGAGTGATCTTAGCAGGTTAAGTGGCTTTTGAGTTGAATCAACTAGCTGCTGTACAAGTTGAAATGACACTGGGGCAAAACCTTGTAAAGGTGTAGAGACGACTTTGCTATATTGCCCACTGGGATCTTTTATTTGAAAATTCATCTCATGCTCACAATGGAGGCTGGAAATCTTTTCTTGTAGTTGAAAGATTTCTTGGGGGCTTAAGTTCATATAGCCTTGGACAAAGTTTTTAATTTCTTTTCGAGAAGATCCATCTTTATTGAAAAAATAATTTTCAGTCTCTAAGAAATAGTCACCTTCAGAAGTTTGAAGATATAATTGATTCATTTTTTCATTCATAATTTTTCCATTTTAGTTTTATTATATAATTTTGCGATGCCCAAACTCTTTGATGCGGAAAAAAAAACAACCTTTATTTTTTTCTAAACGTGTAATCGAGAAGTTAGTAGAAAAACAAGAAAAAATATTTATTTGATTTTAGGCAATGGGGCCGATTAAAGGGGCATAAAACCTAGACAATTGCATGTTAATTAAGAGAGAATGGTGGTTCGTAGGGGCAGGGTTTTGTGCGGGAAGTCTAATCTTGAAACCTATGAATAAACACACATTTTAGAGGGATAGATTTTTCATGAAATTACTTCGTCTTTATTTACAAGGCTTTAAATCTTTTAAGGATAAAACAACTATTAACTTTGATGATGGGATTACTGGTATTGTTGGTCCAAATGGTTGTGGTAAATCTAATATTGTTGATGCTCTTTTTTGGGTTATGGGTGAACAGTCCGCAAAGCATTTGCGTGGAAACAAGATGAAGGATCTTATTTTTGCTGGATCATCTCGATATTCCCCTGGTAGCTTTGCTGAAGTTACTTTGGTTCTAGAAAATGATACAGGTAAGCACATTCATATTGGAAATCAAGTTTCTAAACCTTCAGAAATTGCTCTAACGAGAAAATTATATCGTAATGGTGAGACGGAATATCGTATTAATAATACTCCGGCCAGACTTAAAGATATTCAAGAAGTTTTTATGGATACTGGGGCAGGGGCAAAGTCGTATTCTATTATTGCCCAAGGAGAAATAAATCGTTTAGTTCAGGCAAAGCCAGTTGAAAGACGAACGATGATTGAAGAGGTTGCGGGGATTACAAAGTTCAAAATGCGCAAAAAAGAATCTCTTAAAAAAATTGAACATACTCAGTCTAATTTAAATCGTTTGAATGATTTACAAGCTGAAATTTATAAAAACTTAAAATCGCTAGAAAAACAGGCTGAGAAGGCAGAAAAAGCCAAACGTTTACGCGATCGAATTAAACATCATGAGTTAATTGTAAAGTCTCATAAAGAGTTTGATTATCTTACAGATTTTGTTAATGCAAAAAGAACTTTAAGTGATAATGAGGTTATTGTGGAGCAGGCTTCTGCTCGCAAAGACCAGCTTGAATTAACTTTAGAAGATGAACGAATTAAAAAAACTGACTTGGTGGAAAAAATTGATGAGTTTCAAGCTGAATTTAATGAATTAAGTAAAGAGTTAGCGGCTAGCGAGGAAAGATTAAAACACTTGAAGCGTTCAGCTGAGGAAAAAGAAAAACATATTTTAGAGAGAACTCAAGAAAACGAAGACTTAGAAAAAGATATTGAAACAAGAACACAAAAGCTTGAAGAGCTCAAGGAAAAACTAAGAGATTTAGAAGCTCAAAATTTTGAGGATATGGATTTTTCAGGTTTAGAGGAAAAAGTAGAGCAATATAAAGAAAGTCTTCAAGAAAAAGAAGAAATGACANNNGANCTTACGAATGTCTTGAGCGAAACGAAAGAAGAGCTTACGCTTGTTGATCAAACTGTATTTAAAAATACTTCAAAGTTAGAAGAATACTCTACACAACTTGAAGACATTGGTACAGAAATAGAGGACATAGAAACAAGTACTGCCAATTTTTCTGATGAGATTGTGCAGCAAAGAGAGGCAACTCAAAAGGCTCGAGAAGCATTAGAGGAATTAGAAGAGCAGTTTGAACAAGTTCGTTCTGAATATGAAACTAAAAAGTTAACTTTAAAAGAGAAAGATACCCAGCAAAGAGAGCTTTCAAAAGAGGTTATTCAACTCGAGTCTCGAGTTGAGTCTTTAAAGGAAGTGAATAAAAATGGAGAAGGTGTTAAAGAGGGAGCTTTAAGCTTTTTAGATAGCGGGGAGCAAGAGAACTTTGAAATCCTAGGGAATATTATTGAATGTGATACTCAATACGCGAAGGCTTTAGAGGTTCTTTTTGAACATGCTTTTAATGCCCTTATTAGTGAAGATGAAGAGTTTGGTGCACTAACTGACTGGAAGAAATCAAATGCTGATTCAAGTTTTGACTTTATTTTACCACAGGCAGCTGAAAATCAGTGTGGAGATGAGACAGTTGAGAGATTAAAAGTAAAAGGTTGTGATGGGGTTATAGCGATTGAAGATATTTTAAAGATCAATAAATCAGCCTATGAGTCAAAATTAAGAAACTTTTTTAATGGTTATTATATTGTAAGCAATCTGACGCCAGAGTTGGCGTTAAAAATATCTAATTCGATGAGTTTTAGAGGTCTTGTCTCTTTGGATGGACATACATACCTAGCTCAAGGGGCAAATGGAATTAAACTTTCCTCTCGTTCTTCTGAGTCTACATCAATGGGAGTTGTGCAAAGAAATAATCTTATTAATGAATTAACTGAAAAGTTGAATTTGAAAAAAGTGCAATTAAGTGACCTTGATTTAGAAATAATCGAATTATCAGCTCAGGTAGAGGATTTGACTGAAAAACTAGACCTAACCTCAAAAGATTTAAATCAAAAAAATTCAGATTATGTTGCCCTAAAATCTTCTTTAGAGTCTAAGGAGTCAAGCTTCGGTTCTACATCTTCTCGTTTGGAGATTTTAAATAAAAGAAAGGCTGAAATTTCTAAGGCCAGACTTGAGCTTATTGAAAATGAAGAGAGTATTAGCGATAAAAAGTCGAATTTAGAAATAAAAATCGAAGAGCTAAATGATACCTACGGAGACTATAAATCTGAAATTGAAGAATTAAGGTCATTATTTGAATCTTCTCGGGGAGAATTATTAGAGCTTCAAGCAAATGCTAAAACGTATCATTCTCAATTGGAAAATTTTCAGGCTCAAATTTCTGATGTTGATGAGCAGATCTCTCGTTATAAATTAAAAAAAGAGCAAAATAATGAGTTGCTAAATAGGTTGGAAGAGGAAATAGACCAAGCTACTCAAACTGTTGATGAGCTAGAAGAAGCCAATTCTGAACAAGCTGACTCGATGAGCGAAAAAGAGAATTATCTTAATATGATTAAAGATGATTTAACAGAACTTCTCACTAGTATGCAAGGTCGAGAAAATGAAGTTAAAGAAATTACAGCTAAAATTAATAAAGTTGAAAAGTCTAATGTTGAGTTAAATCTGAAAATAGAGCAGATAATGACTGATGAAGATATTCTCGTCCGAGATTGTTTTGAAAGGTATCAAATTGACCTTAGGGAAACGTTAAAGGTTTTTCTTGAAATTCACTCAGATGATATCAGTGAATTATCTGACTTGAGTGAAATGCACTTAGTTGAAAGTGAGGAAGGCCAAAGGGCCATTGAAAAAATTGAATATAAGTTTGATAAAAAATTTCCAGCAGTTCTTAAAGAGTCTCGAGAAAAATTTAAACGTTATAAAACAGATTTCAATCGTTTGGGAGAAATAAACTGGCAGGCCATTGAAGATTATGATCGTCAAAAACTTCGTTATGATTTTCTACGCAATCAAGAGCAAGAACTTAAAAAATCTTTGGAAGATCTTGAGATGGCCATTGCTCATATAGATGAAAAGTCAAAAATTCGTTTCAAAGAAGCATATGATGAAGTTAATTTTAGATTCACTAAGGTTTTTCCAATTATCTTTGGTGGTGGTGAAGCTCGCTTAGAAATTGTTGGAGATATAGATAGTCCAGACTGTGGTATTGATATTATTGCGAAACCACCTGGAAAGAAAATGCAATCTATTAATTTAATGAGTGGTGGGGAAAAGGCCATGACAGCAGTTTCTTTGATCTTTTCTATTTTCTTAGTTAAACCAAGTCCTTTCTGTTTACTTGATGAGGTCGATGCACCATTGGATGATGCTAATGTAGGTCGTTTTAATGAACTTCTCAGAGAGATGAGTGCAGAGTCTCAGTTTATTTTAATTACACACAATAAAAAAACAATGGAGTTAAACGACATGCTTTATGGAGTGACTATGCAAGAGCCAGGAGTTTCTAAAGCTGTTTCTGTTCAATTACACTAAAGGTAAATATGTTAAAACTTTGTATTCTCTTTTTTATTTATATTGGGTTTAGCAGTTTTGCTTGGGCCGGTTTTTTACCTCGTGCATTTGAAGCAGAATTTGTAGAAGAAAAGAAAAGTTTATTACCTGGAAAAGTTATTTCAAAACCTGTGGTTTTTAAGTATGAATACCCAAGTAATATTCATATGAATTTTGATTCTAATGATACGATCTATATATGTAATTCAAAAAAAGTTTGGATATATCAGCCGCCTATTATTGAGGGAGAAAAAGGGACTTTAAAAATTGGAACAACAAATAAACATTGTTATTCAAAACTTTTCGATTCTTTAAAGCGTGGATTAAAAAGTAATAAATTATACTCTGTTAAAAAATCTCAAGGAAATAACTATCTTTTATCATTTAAAAAATCTGCAAGAGAACAGCTAAGCATTGAAAAGCTTGAAATAGAGTTTGAAGGAAAAAAGACAGCGTTTACTTCGATTAAACAGTTTAAAATATTTTTTATAGAGGATAAGAATCCTTTAAGATTAGTTAAAAAGTCGATTAAATTAGTAAAAGGCTTTAGTGATAAAATTTTTTCATTTGATCCTCCTGACAATACAGATATCCAGGAAATGAAATAAAAGAAGGGCCTGATTTTCAGACCCTAAGATGTGCTAAAAGAAGTGAATTTGGTGGGATTATAGGTGGGCAAGCGTCCGTGCAAGATGTGGTTCTTCCCTAAAATTTTTGTTTTTTTAATTGGGGCCAATTCCTTGGCCCAGATTTCATCCAATGTGATTTTTAGGCAACACGAGGTTGATTAGTTGAGGAGAGATAATAAACTTTGTGCTGCCCAGTATTTTCCATTTGCTCAAGCTCACTTGTTTCAATATGACAGTTTAAAAAGGAACCATCTTGAGTAGATCCGCTCCAAGTATTATTGATATACGTACAAGATAGAAAATTGCAGTTAAGGGAATTCGTAATGCAAAAATAGCAATTTTCAATCTTGCACGCAATCAAACTGCAATTTTTCATCTTAGAGAAGCTAAAATTGCAATTTATAAACTTACAATCAATAAATTGGCAGTTCGTAAAATCAGTAGCTTGGAAGTCACAATTGTAAAAATAAATATTTTCAAAAACAACTTTTTCAAATTTAGATCCATTAATTGACTCATTTGATAGTGTTAAGTCTTTAAAAGTAACATCCATGAAACTATTGTAAATACCTGTAATATTGAGATTATTTTTTACTATTGTTGTTAACTCCATCGTCATACCTCCGATTTCGTTTCTAAACCCAGTATCTCATGCTTGACAAATTGCGTCAAGAAATAAAATTGCATAAAGAAATTAAAATTGATTCCGACAAGGAATACAGTTAGTTGCAATATGCAATTGATCATTAATCAAACACAGTTTCAGGGAGTTAGATCTTTGAGACTTGTGAGGAGGATACTATGGTTAGGTTTAATCAAGAATTTATTGATATGTTTTTGGGAGTTGTACGTAAATATATGCAACTTCGAGGTGGTTTGTCACAAAAAGAATTGGCCGAAGCAATTAGTGTAGGAATTTCGACGATGAGCCGTTTTCTCAATCAAAAAACTAAAGAGTACGATGCCCAAATGATTGCATCAATAGTGGCTTATCTCAATATTCCTTTACATGAAATTATTGATTTTATTGAGGAAGACTCAACTCAAACATTTAAAAAACTTGTTTCATTTTATAAAGAGAGCCAAGTGACCGAAGAAGGTAGTGAGGATGCTGAGTCTACTTCTGAGCTGGATAGTTTTGAGGAAGGTTTGGATGAAAGGACAACAAGATCTAAAACGAGTGCTAATATTAAAGGCGTGCATGTTCCTTTTGGGGATAAAAGTGGAAATGCTAAAACAAATTTATCTATTAGAGATAAATTAAATCAATTAAGTCCAAGACAAAAAGGTTTTCTTACAGACTTTTTAGACTTGGATGTTGAAGGGAGAGACTTAATTGTCGATATTGGTAATCAACTTTTTAGATATTTTAAACAAAGTCGTGCGACTGACTTTTAAAGCAAAGAAGCTAACTATTTTATTTGTTGCTTTTTTGTTAAGTTCAGCAGTTTATGCGACTCCAAAGAGTGTAGAGTTATGGTTCCTAAGTATAGATAAAACGACTTGGTTAAAAGATTATTTAAAAAAACACTCTTCTTCGAGTTTTTATGCTCAATCTGTACAATGTCAACCTATGGGAGATTATTGTTTTGACCCTCAAATTGGACTTTATAAAAAAGGAGAAGAGGAGTCTGCTTATAAAAAAATTGATATGGCCGAAATAGAAATGAAAGAATCTTATGACTTTATCGATCCTCACAAAGGAGTGGAAAGAAAGCTTATTGAGTGTGATGAAAATGCTGGATTTTTTGATATTTTTTGTGGAAAAAAACAAAAAATAAAAAAGCAAAAGCAGAATCATAAGTTTGAGGTATGGATTGATGTCTCCTCCACCATGAAACAAGTTGATTACCGTGGAGTAGAAAAAAAATGTTATCGTGAAATGTTTTTAGAAAATCTTTCCTTAAATTGTCCTATGAATGAAAAAATGAAAGTTTATTATTTTGAAGAGTTTAGAAAAGAAGCTGGAACCTTCGATCGTGTTTGTTTAAGTCGCGGCTTAAATAATATGAAAAGAATTGTGAGTGATTTAAAAAAATCAAAGGCAGATCATGTTCTTATCATAACAGATATCTTTGAGGCGGAAGAGTCCTTTATAAATGCAGTTGAGTTAACGGGAAGAGCAACGATTAGAGGGTTAGATAAGCCATTTTATGCCTCTCAAATGAAAGAAGAATTGAAGAGAATAGGGCAACTTTGTCAGTGATTTTTCTTTTGTAAATTGCTATAACCAGTCTATGATAGAAAGTTTAGTGGATTGGTCCCAAAAGTATTATTCAAATCTACCATGGAGAAAGAAAAGGAGTCTATATTCGACTCTTGTTTCAGAAATAATGTTGCAACAAACAACAGTGAGTACTGTTATCAATCATTTTGAAAGATTTATTCAAAAATATCCCAGTATCACTGATCTTGCAAAGGCTACAGAAGAACAAATACTGATGGATTGGAAGGGATTAGGCTATTACAGACGAGCTCGAAACCTTCTCAATGCAGCTAAAGAAATTCAAGAAAATTTTTCTGGTGATATCCCATTAAATTATGGCGATTTAGTTTCAATCAAAGGTATCGGCGCCTATACGGCGAATGCCATTATTGGAATTGGTGCAGATCAAAGGGCCCTTTGTTTAGATGCTAATTTAGAACGAGTGATTTCTCGTCTCTATGCACTCAAGACTCACAAGGGACCTCGATTACAAAAAGAAATTTATCAAAAGTTTATGGAATATAAGATTTGTGAAGATATTGATAAGGTTGGTCCTCGAAAATTTAATGAAGCTTTGATGGATTTAGGACGGTCAGTGTGTAAAGCTAAAAATGCTCATTGTCATTTATGCCCCTTGCGGGAAAACTGTCTTGCTAGATTGAACTCAAACCCTTTGTTTTTCCCAAATACACAAGAGCAAAAGAAGACGCAGCAGCATGAGCTTTTTCTTTTACGAGTGGTTGTCCAAAAAGCAAATAAGATTCTTGTTTATCAAAAACATTCTAAAGAATGGCTAAGTGGTCAGTATGAATTACCTAGTTTTAATTTTTACTCAACAGACTTAGCAATAAATCAATATGCTAAGGTTAGAAATGATGAGGCTTATTTGTTTTTGCCCCAGTTTAAAACGGCGATTACAAAATATAAAATAACGAATTTTGTTTTATATGCTGATGAGTTTGATTTTGATTTTTTAAAAAATAAGAGGTTTGAATGGAAGAAGTTAGAAGACTTGAATCTTTCGACGGCTTCTTTAAAGGCTCTGCATTTAATTTAGAGAAACAGGAAGCTAAGAAGAGGATAATCTACGGCCACGTGTAAGAGGGAACTCTTAAAAAGCTTTGATAAAGGCTCTAAGTGATCTGAAAACATAGTGTAAAAGATTAATAATCGCGCAGTATTGATTCCTAAAAAGCAGGTAAGGCTATAGCTTATGTGTTGCCAGCTAAGTAAGGAAAAGTGAAACTTAACCTGACTGATAAGTTGACCAAAAAATAAGCTTAAAATAAAAAAACATGTATAGGCAAAAAGTTGTTTAAATTGAATAAAAAGACTTAAGAATTTTGCCGCTAATTCGGGGTTTTTTGAGCCTTGATAAATAAACTGACTTAAAAGCTTTGAATCTTTAAGTAACGACACAAAAGGAATATTTTTAAGGTATTTGTATTGAGCTTGCTCAATTTCTTGAACTGACTGAAACTCGGCTGCGGCCAAACCTCTTTCTATTGTAAGCTCAAGTGATTGTTTTTTTGTAATATGTTTTTTCATTGAAAAGCTTTTTTTAGAGTTTTGTTGCTTAATTTGATTCTGGGTTAAGGGTGACAACTCACGAGAGAACTCATTTCTTTGCAAATTATCTTTCGTCTCATTGGCGAAAACGTTATGTTGCAAAGCAAAGATGAGAGTGAGTAAAGATATTTTATAAAGCATGATACGATTCTTATCGTTTCCTATTATGGGAAGCTGAGGCTTTTGTTTTTGGCGGAAGAATCTTCCGCTAACATGACTTAGAATAAAAATGTTGAAATAACGACGATAAGAGTCGTAATGAAAACATTTCTAAAAAAATTGTACTATATTTTTTATCTTCCCTTAAAGTCGGTTTATGGGGCGCTTTTTTATATCCTCTCTTTTGGGCTTTTTGTTGTATTGTTCATATCGATGCTGAGCTTTGAAATCTTATTTGAAAACGAGATATTTCTTGCAAATCCAGATGATATTAATAGTGTTGTGAATTGGAAACCAAGTCATAATACTAGGGTTTATGATAAGGCAGGTCGCTTAATTAGCGAGCAGTTCAGTCAATATCATTTGTACACACCCTATAGCGAAATTCCAGAAAATATTAAACGCTCGATTTTGGCCATTGAAGATCGTCACTTTTTTAAACATAAGGGCATTGATGTCGTGGGAATTGTGCGAGCAGGGCTTTCTTATTTGAATTCTTCAATGACAATAACTCAAGGAGCCTCAACGATTACC
>PAKC01000070.1 GCA_002706205.1 Halobacteriovoraceae bacterium | reverse complement strand
AGCCTTTGCCATTTTAAATGGAACGCATCCTATGTTTGTAGAACATGCGACTAAAAGAGTTTCTAAGGTTCTTAACGCTCAAGAATATATTAAAGATTGGCTAGTTGAACTTGAACATATTGAATCACTTCATAGTCACAATGCAGCAGCAGTGATCTATAAAGGGGTTGAAAATGGATTACGAGCTGATACAATCTTTTAATGAAAATTGGAATTTTAAGAAAACTAAGATCGAAAAAAGATAATGTCATTCAATATCATCTCCCAATAGGAGATGAAACTATCGATTTAAACCAGTATATAGGTAAACCATTTCATTTAGAGTTTACTGGCAATATTTATTGTCTAGACACCCATAAAAAACTTAAAAAAACTTATGGCCAAGGCTATTCGTGGGAGTCTTATGTCACTTTGGCCAAATGTGATCAATGTATTCTTAGGCCGCATTTGTGTCATTACGCACTTGGGACTTGTCGAGAGCCAGAATGGGGAGAAAAACATTGTCTACAACCTCATATTATTTACTTATCTTTAACAAGCGATTTAAAAGTTGGAATTACACGTAAAACTCAAATCCCGACGAGATGGATTGATCAAGGGGCAGTCAAGGCCATTAAATTAGCCGAAGTAAAAGACCGCTTAACGAGTGGTAAAATTGAGATAGAGCTGGCAAAAAAAATGTCAGATAAAACGAATTGGCGAAATATGTTAAAAAATGAATACCAAGATGTTGATTTGATAAAAATTAAAAAAGATATTGTTGAGTCGCAAAAAGATCTCTTAGATAAGTATGGGGCACAAATATTAGATGATGAAATCTATGAGTTTAATTATCCTGTTGAGTCTTATCCCCAAAAAATAAGTGCTTTTAATTTTCATAAGTCGCCTCTGGTAGGTGGTGTTTTGCAAGGGATTAAAGGACAGTACCTTATTTTTGATAAGGGTGTTATCAATATTAGAAAGTTTCAAGGTTATGAAGTAAAAGTCGAGAGTTAGTATGAATACTTTGCTAATGGTTATCATTGCCTTATTGTTATTTATTATCATTCTCTTGCTTGTTGCAGTCAGTTTTCTTATCTATCGTTATTTTAAATCAGTAAAAAAAGACCCAATAAGAGTGGAAAGTAAATATCCTCAGGAAGTTCAAGCTGTTATAGATCAAGCAAAATCCAATGAAGAGACCTCTTCATTGTTTTGTGTGGATCATCCCGATTTACATGCTAAAGGTGAATGTGCTTTTTCTCATGAACATTATTGTGAACTTTGTTTGGCCAAAGAAAAAAATGTAAAGGTAGCAAGAAAGTATTTAAACTTATTATTAGACTCTAATTGGGAGTCTATTTGTATTATTAATGACGAAGAAACAGGTGCCGATAGGTTAAATGAGCTTTATAGAATAAAAAAAGAACTATGGCATAACGAGCAAATTCCTTTAATTGCGCAAAGACAGTTTAAGATAAATATTGAAAGCGATCAGATTGAGGCTTATACTATGGTTGAAACACGTGTGGAAGATAAAGAAAAAATGAGTGAAGCCCTTTCATTTTTAAAAAACTAGGATTTAAGCATGACTCAATTCATATATAATTCGATGACTCATAAAAAAGAAAAGTTTGTTCCTCTTGAGCAAGGAAAGGTTAAACTCTATCTTTGCGGCCCGACGGTATATGATTATTTACATATTGGAAACTTTAGAGGGGCAATTACTTTTAATTTAATTAGAAATTGGCTTGAGTTTCAAGGGTATCAGGTAACTTTTGTTTATAACTATACAGATGTCGATGACAAAATAATTAAACGAGCAAATGAAGAAGGTGTTGAAACTTCAGTTATAACAGAAAAATATATTCATGAGTTTGAGGAAGATTTTCGTCGTTTAGGTTTGAAAAAACACGATTACAATCCTCGTGTTTCTGAACATATGGGTGATATTATTGCTATGGTAGAAAAGATTATTGCCAATGATAAGGCCTATGTTATTGATGGGGAGGTTTTTTTCGCTATTGATAAATTTGAAGATTATGGAAAGCTTTCTCATAAAAAATTAGATCAACTCGAAGTGGGTCAAAGAGTCGAAGTTGATAAACGAAAAAAGAATCCTCATGATTTTGTTTTATGGAAGCCGGCAAAAGCAGGTGAGCCCTCTTGGGACTCCCCATGGGGGAAAGGTAGACCAGGTTGGCATATTGAGTGTTCAGCTATGGTTAAAGCGATCCTTGGTGAATCTATTGATATTCATGGAGGAGGCGTTGATTTATTATTTCCTCACCATGAAAATGAAATCGCTCAATCAGAAGCTTGTAATTGTCAAAAATATGCTAATTATTGGGTGCATAATGAATTCATAAATTTTGGCGCTGAAAAAATGAGTAAATCTCTTGGAAATGTGATTACCGCTAGAAATTTTATGGAGAAATATGATGCTGAAATTTTAAAATATCTTTTCTTGTCAGCACATTATAGAACTCAGATGTCTATTACTGATGATAAACTTCTTCAAACTATTTCAGCTCTAAATAGAATCTATTCTGCAATTGCCCTTGCCCAAACAACAGTTGAGAGCGTGGAACAAGCGGGGGTTACGGATAATAATTTTGTGAAAAAATTGGAAGACTATGATGTTAAAATTAAAAAGGCTTTAGACGATGATTTCAATTCTGCTGAATTAATTTCATATGTTTTTGAAGCTGTTCGCTCCTTTAATGCTTTGGGCTTTGCGAATAAGAAAAAGCGAAACGTTACCCACAAAGGAGCTTCAGAAGCTTTTTTAGCTTGGATTAAGAAATATGGCCAAATGAGTGCTCTTTTTAATGCTGATCCCAATGTGATTCTATCTCGTTTAGATGAAATTTTGATAGATATGAAAAAAATCGATCGCAAACAGGTTGAAAGTCTTGTGGCCTTAAGATCAAAGGCTCGGGCAGAAAAAAACTGGCAAGAGGCCGATCGAATTAGAGCAGAGTTAGAAGAAATGGGAGTTGAACTTTTTGACGGACACCAAAGAGGTTGGAAGGTCAAAGTCAGTGAGTAAAAACTCTGTACTTTTTGTATGCTTAGGTAATATTTGTCGCTCTCCAGCAGCAGAAGCTATTTTTAAAGCCATCTTAGCCTCCCAAGGATTAGAAAAAATAGTCCGTGTAGACTCAGCAGGAACTTCATCTGACCATATTGGTGAAACGGCCGACCAAAGAATGCGACAAGAAGCACATAAACGCTCTCTTTATATTGACTCCATTGCAAGGCAGTTTACTGAAAATGATTTTGAAAGCTTTGATTTTATAGTTGTGATGGATGACTCAAACAAAGAAAAAGTCTTAAGCTTATCCTTTACTGAAGAACAAAAATATAAAGTAAAAAAAATGACAGACTATTGTTGTGAAAAATTCTCTGATTTCTCAAGCGTTCCAGATCCTTATTATGGGGGACAGCAAGGTTTTTCACTTGTCCTTGATATTTTGGAAGATGCCTGTTTTCACTTCTTTGAAAAGGAAATTAGGCCTTCTTAGAAGGCCTAGAAATTTATCTAAAACTTACTGATTTTCCCAGTGATTTTGATATTCTCCCATGATAATTTTGCATTTCATCTCTCTCTGATTCTTCCTTACAACCAATACACATCGTGCTGGTAGGTCTGGCCTTTAGGCGAGTGAATGAGATATTTTGACCACAGTCTTCACAGGTTCCATAATCATCGGTTTCCATGAGCTCAAGAGTTTTAAGCAACTTTTTTAAGTATAAACTTTCACGAGTGGCAAAACGTAGCTCTGTACGCCTAAGGATATCGTCATTAGCAGAATCAACTTCATCCTTGCCTGACTCGGCCTCTTGTACAATTTTATGAGGCTGTTCTAAGTTTAGTTTATTGAAAATTCTTTCACGTTCAGCCTGAACTTTATCCATAAGTTCAGATTTTTGCTTTTTTGTTAGATGGCCATTCCTGCTTGAATTACTCATCACTTTCTCTCCTTAGTAAAGTTCTCTCTCAAAAATTTGTGTAGAAAGATTAAACCAATGAGTTTTATGATCTGCAATTGGTGTAAGATTTTATTAGTTATAAAGCTATATTGTTGAATTAAAGGAAAAAAACTAAATTTATTTTAAGGTTTTTATGTAAGATTTTTTCAAAATTTATGATGGAAGTAATAAATAGGCGATGGAGTGTTAAATGTTAGAAAATCTTTTGCTTGAAATCCTTTCTCACAAAAGATGTATTTGTGTGTGATTTAATGTTTCCACTTTAGTTAATTTTAAGCAATTTCTGGGAGATTTAAAACGTATATTTTAAAAAACTTTATCATTTCTTATAATTTAAAGGGGTTACTTACTTATTTTTTATTTGTGTAAGATGTAAGAATTTGTTGAAGTAAATCATTCTCATTTGAGTCAATTTGGTGAGACTCAAAAATTTTTTCCATGTCAGAAATCTTATCTTCAATTATTGTCAGCTCATTGAGTATTTTAAGAGAGTTTTGGATAGTCATGGGTCCTCCTTGTTTAATTATACAATCTTAGGTTTGGCATTGCAAACAAAGGTTTTGTATGTTATATTTTTTTTACACATTTCCCAAATAACTTTCCTATGAAGTCATGTCTGCTTTTTATTTTGGTAGGCATGACTTTTTACCTTGAGTTTAAAAAGTCGATTAAATAAGCCTAATTAACCGACTTCATATGGTGGGGATAGAAGAGAAAACTCAAGCTCACAAACAGAAGCTGTTTGTAATAAGGTTTAAAACAAGAGAAGCTTACTGGAAAAGCCTAATAAAAGAAGGGCCAATAATGCTTTTTTTGTTTTGGGAGGGGCCAGATTATTGGCCTTGATTCCTATTCTAGAGCTAAATAATGCTCCCAGCGTGATAATAAGGATAAAAAAGAAATTTACATTTCCAATAAAAAAAGAACTCAGGAAGTCGCTCTGAAAATAAATATTTTTTCGTGTTTGAAATATATGGGGAATAACACCAATAAAGGTGGCAAAAACCATGGCCAGGTTTGAATAGGGTGAAACTTTTTTTAAAGGAACTCTTAAAATATTTAAAAATATAGGGGTAAAAATAATCCCTCCTCCAAGTCCAGTAATAGAAGAAATTAAGGAGCCAATAAAGCCGACAATAGAGAAACTGATAAATGAAGGCGAAAAGTTTTGATCATCTTGATGTCTGGACTTAAAGACAAGCAGTTTGACTACCATAGCGAGTAATAAAAAACCCATTATCTTTTTAGCTAAATTTGTATCAATGAAGTACAGAAGCTTTGTTCCAAGAAAACCTCCAATAAAACAGCTCAGTAAAAAGGCTCCAATAATTTCTTTAGGTGGGAGCAATTTATTTCGGCCATAGCTAATAGTGTTCTTTAAGCAAATAAAAAAGATACTCCCAAGACTAATTGGGACTACAATTGAAGCTGGCAAGTTAGGGTAAAGGGTATAAAGGGTTGGGACGATAATACTTCCTCCACCAATTCCAAAAAATGAGCTTAAAAATCCTATGACTGAACCTAAAACGAGTAATTGAGTAATTTCCATGTGTCTTAGGGTATTTTCATTAAACTAAATTGTCTAAAATATAAATTAGGTGTAAAATTTATTTATGTCAGACTTTGAAAAAGAGAAACACTATCGGGCCTTTATTCATGAACTCGCTAATGATATGATGGTGATTGAAGGATATATTAAACAATCTCTAAAAACAATAGGAGATCAGGAAGATCGGGCTTTGGCGAGAAGTTATTCCAAAGCTAAAGAAGTCTGTGAAAAGATTAGAAGTTTTAGAGAGTTTACCAGTAAAGAGTAAAATTTTCTCCAAGGCAGTATTAATCTTAGATTATAGTTAAAATATGAAAGAGGAATTCGTTATTATATAAAAGGAGTTATATATGAAACTTAGAATCTTAATGGCGCTTATGGTGTCTAGTTTTTCCCTTCAATCTTTTGCCGGTTTACTTATCGATCCTTATGTTGGAGTTGGACAAACAAAATCAACAGTTGATTTTTTAACAACAGATGAGACCGATACAGAGCCATATAATGCTTTTGGAGCAAGATTAGGGTATTCGTTTCTTTTGATTTCTGCAGGGATTGATTATGAGATGGCAAAATCTGAAAGTGACGGAGAAGATGTCGATATTACAAATACCAGTGTTTTTGTGGGTGTTGATTTACCTATTTTATTAAGGGCCTGGGCAGAATATTTTATTAGTTCGGATTTAGATGTAGATGGCTCAACAGCTGATTATGAGTTTTCTGATGGTTATGGAATTGGTGTCGGATTTACCGGTTTACCTTTTGTGAGTCTTAATTTAGAAATTCAAAATTTAAATTATGATATTACTCAGGGAAGTTTAAAAGGTGATTTAAGTACAGCTTCGACTATCTTTTCTGTATCGCTTCCATTAGATCTTTAATTTGAAAAAATGTTGAATTAGGCTAGGAGGGTCTTCATGAAAAAAAGTTTATTATTATTAACAGCACTTATTTCGCTTTTTTATTACTCTAAAAACGCTCAAGCAGCATTTTTGTTAGAACCCTTTGCTGGAATGAATTTTAACTCAACAGCGGAGGTCAGTGGAACTGATGAAGATGTTACAGGAACTTCGGTGGGAGCAAGAATTGGCTTTCAGAATATGGGGTTAATGCTGGGACTTGATGCGAGACGAAACTCTTGGAATTTTGAAACAGATACGACAGATTCCGATTATACATTTAGTCAGCTTGGTTTTTTTGTTGGATATGACTTTCCCATGATGCTTCGAATCTGGGGAAATTATGTTTTTTCTTATGAAGGAACAAATGATGATGATTCTGATATAAAACTTAAAGAAGGTTCAGGAATGGTTTTTGGCATTGGCTATAAAGTTGTTCCCTTTGTTTCGCTTAATTTTGAAATTTCTAATTTAGAAACAAAAAAGCTTGATAATGGGACAAGTGAATCTAATTATGATGCAGATTATAGTACATATCTTTTAAGTGTTTCTTTTCCTCTTTCTTTATAAAAAAGCTTTATAAAAAAAGCCCCTCATTGTTTGAGGGGCCCTTATAAAATCATCTTTTATCATCAGATTTTTTTCTTACTTAAGTTTCCAGTAGTATTCGATCACAAGTCGCTTTTCAAAAGCAAAAGGAATATCTTCTGGAAGAGGAGAAGCTACCATACTTACTTTTTCTTTTTCTCCGTCTTGCTCAACTTTTAAAAAAGCTGGAACTGCAGATAATCTTGGTCTGGCTTTGGCCTGGAGGTAGTTGCCTGACTTCGCTCCTTTATCGGCGATTGTGACAACATCACCTGGCTTAACTAAAGCAGAGGCAATATTTGTTTTTACACCATTTATAGAAATATGACCGTGTGAGACCATTTGTCTTGCTGCTGCAATTGAGGGCGCCCAGTTTGATCTAAAGACAACATTATCAAGTCTTGATTCAAGAGAAATGATAAGTGAATCAACCCATGATCTTGATTTGTCTTTTTTACATTTAATAACTAAGTTTCTTAGTTGTCCTTCTCTTACCCCATAGTGGTATCTTACTTTTTGTTTTTCCATAAGACGGATAGTATAGTCAGAAAGTTTCTTTCTTTTCATTCCGTGCATACCAGGTCCGTAAGGACGTCTTTCTAAAGCTCCGGCTTTACCTAAACCAGGAAGCTCAATACCAAGTCTTCTTTGAATTTTAAAAGCAGACTTTTTACCCATTGTGGATTTAGACATGTTTGTCTCCTAAATTGTTGAATCCAAAAATCGCAGAAATGATTTTCTAGAGAAGTCTAGAGAGGGTTCCGTTGATTTTTGGTGGTAAGAAACGTTTATATTAAATTGCTTTTGCACTGCTTACCTCCAATAACAAAAGCTGTACTTTTTTATACAATTTCCTGCAGTTGTGCAAGCTAAAATTAAAAAATTATTTAATCTCCTTTAGAAGATTTATCATCTCAATTGCTCCTAAAGTCACTTCCCAGCCTTTATTCCCAGCCTTAGTCCCAGCTCTTTCTAGGGCCTGTTCAATAGTTTCAGTAGTTAAAACGCCAAACATAACGGGAAGACCATGGTCTAAAGCTACTTTTGAAATACCTTTAGCGGCTTCATTACAGACATAATCATAATGAGTTGTTGCCCCTCGAATCACACAGCCTAGACATATAATAGCATCATAATTTCCAGTTTGAGCTAGTTTATTGGCGACCAAGGGAAGTTCAAAGGCTCCAGGAGACCAACACAAAGTTATATTCTCTTTATTTAGTCCATGCCTTAGTAAGCAGTCTTGGGCCCCTGCGACTAATTTACTTACAATAAGCTCATTAAATCGACTGGCGACAATAGCAATTTTTTGATTATTCAGTGTAAGGTTTCCTTCAAGTGTTGGCATAATTTATCCTTAAGTCATTTTTTTTTTGTAGGTAATAAGATCTTCAATTGTTATAAGTTTTAAATTTAATTTTTTGGCCAAAAGGCTGAGTTGGGGAACTCTAGCACAAGTTCCGTCTTCATTAAGTATTTCACAAATTACACCTGCTGGTTTAAAGCCTGCCATAACGGCCAAGTCAATAGCAGCCTCAGTATGTCCTGGACGAGTTAGGACACCGCCATCTTTGGCGATAAGAGGAAAAATATGGCCAGGTTTTACAAAATCATCGCTTTTGGTTGTTTCATCGGCAAGAAGTCTGAGGGTTTTGGCCCTATCACTTGCTGAAATACCCGTTGTGATACCATGTTTGGCATCGATTGAAACTGTAAAGGCAGTCTCATGGGAATCTTCAGATTTGGGAACCATAAGGGGAAGGTTTAGTTTCTGCGCAATTTCGGTACTTATAGGAGCACAAATAAGACCTCTGCCATATAAGGCCATCAGATTGACATTCTCTGCAGATATATTTTGTGCTGGAATAATAAAGTCTCCTTCATTCTCACGAGCTTCATCATCAACGACAATAACCATTTTACCAGCGAGTATATCTTTTATTGCTTCATCAATTGTATTAAACATTATTAATTATCCAGGAGCTTTTTAAGCCTTTCTTGTGAGTTATCATAATTGAGAAAGTTCTCTAAGTATTTGGCCATCATATCTACTTCAATATTAACAAGATCTCCAATTTTTTTTGATGCTAGGTTTGTATTTTCATAGGTATGAGGAATAATTGAGACACTAAATATTTCTTGTTTGCAGTTGGCGATTGTTAAACTTATGCCATCAAGAGCAATTGATCCTTCCGCAACAATATACTTAAAAAGATCTTTATGGGTTGTAAAACTAAGTTCAATATTCTTCCCTTGAGGTGTGATTTTAACTAACTTTCCTAACCCATTGACATGACCTTGGACAAAATGTCCACCCATTCTATCCATTGGGCGCAGGGCAAGTTCTAAATTGACTGAGTCATTAACTTTTAAATGTCCTAAAGATGTTTTCTGTAAGGTGACATGAACAGCTTGAGCATAAAAACAATTGGCTTCAACTTTAGTCGCTGTTAAACAAACCCCATTTGTGGCAATCGAGTCATCAACTTTGATTTCTCCTGCAGGAAAATTTGTTTTGATGACAAATTGCTTTCCTTCTTGGTTAGGGATTATTTTAATGATTTTCCCAATGTCTTTAATCAATCCTGTAAACATTCGTTTTTTCCACTTTCAAAGAGAATATCATCTCCAAATTGAGTCCAAATTCCTTCTTTTAATACTATAGATTGCTCCATGGAGTCAAAGTGCATTTGGTGGACACTTTGTAGACCCTTACCTAAAAGTTTAGGCGCAATATAAACACTTAAGCGGTCGTATAAATACTGACTTAAAAAAGAGTTGATCACTGTTGATCCACCTTCAACATATAAGGAGTAAATACCTTTTGAGTATAGTGCTTTAAGCAGATCGTTAAGGTCAAAAAACTTGTCTTTTAATTCAAGTTTAAGTGTTTCACCATCATGACAGAATTGTGAGTTTTTGGCAGTTATGACGAGAGTTTGTGCTTTGAAGCTGTCGGTAAAAACTGATAAGCTCGAATCGAGTTTTCCAGAAGGTGAGAGGATAATTCTTTTTTTACATGTTTCTTGGTCTAATCTGATTGTCAGTCTAGGATTATCCTGATTGGCCGTGTGTGCTCCAATGAGTATGGCATCATAAAGATTTCTTTCTTGGTGAACATGAAATCTGGCCTTTTCTTGTGTAATCCATTTAGACTGAAAACTCGTTGTTGCAATTTTTCCATCTAATGTTTGTGCCCATTTTAAATGTATAAAGGGACGCTTTTTTGTAATATGAGTAAAAAAGACTTCGTTTAAAGCAGCCCCTTGGCTTTCTAAAACACCAGAGACAACTTCAATTCCAGCTTGTTTTAACTGTTCTAATCCTTTTCCTGCAACTTCAGGATTGGGATCTAGGTTACTTACCACGACTCTTGAAACACCTTCTTGAATAATTCTTTGAGTACAGGGAGGAGTTTTTTTATTGGTATGACAGCAAGGCTCTAAATTACAGTAGAGAGTTGCACCAGCATTTGAAGTCTGAGAGTGAGAAAACGCTTCAACTTCAGCATGGGCAAGGCCAGATTTTTGATGAAAACCTTCACCTATAATTTTGTCATCTTTGACCAGTACGGCCCCAACATAAGGGTTAGGCGATGTTTTTCCAATTGCCTTTTTGGCCAGCTCAAAACAACGAAGAATATATTTTTCATCGGTGGTATAACTCATAGGACTAAAGCTCCAAATAACTATATTTATGAGGCTCTTCTTTAATTAATGTTGTATAAGGGGCCAAAGAATATTGGGGTTGAACTCCCATCCATTCTTTAATTTGTGATTCCGTTTGTTTTTGACACAACCATTTAAAAATACAAGCTTGGCGTAGGTTTTTAGCCGTGATTTGTGACTTTAGTAGCTGTGAANATTCTTTAAAGATAATTTCAATTCCACGAGCCGAAAGACCTCCACTTAGGATCTTAAAAGGATTTGCATTAAATAAGAAGTGTTCAAACTCTATGTGATCTTTATTTTTAGCATTATCCAAAACTTGCTGATATTGTTCATAATAATCAGAAAAACTATCAGGTAAAAGAACAGAAAAGGGATCTCTTTTTTCCGGTGAGATTAAAACTCTATAAGTCTTTTTAAATTGTGAAATATGAAATGAGTTTAATCTTTCTATATCAGAAACCTTTAAGCCAGCTCCATAAATGAGGTAGAATAACATCATATTTCTTAAGGCCAATAGTTTTTCGTGCCCTCGGGAGTTTTCTATATGATGTTTAAGATATTGATGTAGCTCTTTGACTAAGCTAAAACTAGCAGGCTTAGGTAAGTTCACAACTTTAGGGGCAACTAAAATTTTTTTTATAGGGTTTTCATCAAAAATAGCTTGAGAAATAAGATAATCAAAAAATATACGTAAGGCCTGAATTCTTCTTCGGATAGAATTAGCTGATGAATACTTATTATTTAAATAAAGATTAAATTCCTGAAGTTCTTGTAGGGTGACTTCGGTCAAAGAGAGTTGTCTTCCTTTGCTAATTAAAAATTGTTTAAAAATATTCAGGTCTGTTTTATAATTTTTAATTGTATTAAAGCTCTTGCCTTCTTTTTGTAATTTTTCTAAAAAAAGAAGTTGATACTTTTCATAGTCTAAGTTTTTCATGGGGGGAATTTAGCATTATATTATCCTGATTTCAATTACTTATTTCAATACCGCCTATGAAAAGGTAATGAAAGCAGAATGAAATGACCTAGCAAATTGATGATAGAGAAAACTCATACTTAGTAACGAACCTCTGGATTGCTTTTGAAAAGGGACTCCCTTGAGGCGCTAGAGTGAGCAGCTATGTTCGAAGTCATTAATGTAAAATTTGAAATAAGCTTTTCTATTCAGACATCTAGTAATTTAGAATAGTTACATCATAATAGCTTCTGTCTGTGAGTTTGAGTTTTCCCTTCTATCCCCACCGTAGTAGAGCGGTTAAAAAGAAGAATGAAATGAAAGACATTTGTAAAGTTTACCCTGATATATTATTTTGATTCTTAATGATTCTTAAGTATGCTATAAAGCTTCTCAATGGGGTAATTGCATTTATTTGAAAGGACTAAATTGTCTTTTTGTAAGAGCAATTAATTTACTTAATAGTTGCTCCATGTTAATTATGAGCAACTATTGAGTAAATCATAATGTTGGCAATGACTTGGCCATGATCACCTTGGAGCTAGAAAGTGAGCTTTAAACAAATTTCAGCCTATATATATCAAGAGCAACTTGGCTTAATCAAAACAATAGATTATTCAGTCTTAAATAAAACTTTTCAAGAGGCTTGGGACTTTTCTTTAATAGAGGTTAATCCTTTAATTGTACAATCCTTTATCCATAAATCCTTTGAACATGAGCATCAGCAAATTACATGTAATAATGAAAGACTAGAACTTCTAGGCGATTCTGTTTTGCAACTCATTGTGACAAAAAAACTTTACCGTCGTTATCCAAAATTAAAAGAAGGAGATCTCTCCAAGCTGAGAAGCTCACTGGTAAACGAGCAAGCTCTTACTGAATTGGCCAAACTTTTAAATTTAGGCAAATGGTGTTTGCTAGGGCGTGGAGAGTTAAAAGAGCAAGGTTATCAAAAAAGTTCAATTCTAAGTGACACGTTTGAAGCTTTATTAGGAGCTATATTTGAATCTTATTCTTGGGAGGCCGTTCAACATTTTTTTGATCAAGTCCTAGATCTTTATGAAAAAAAATACCAACGTGCTTTTATTGATGATGAAGTAAAAACAAAGTTTGATGCAAAAACTCAGCTTCAAGAAAAAATAGTAAGGGAATTTAAAGTTCATCCCGTCTATGAGTGTATTGAGAATGAAGAAAAAAGAGGCGATAAAAATTTTTTAATTCGTTTAAAAGTTAATGAAAAAA
>PAKC01000069.1 GCA_002706205.1 Halobacteriovoraceae bacterium | reverse complement strand
AAACTATAATTATAAGCTACAAAAGTTTAAATTTTATATAAACCTTTTTTATAATGAGTATGAAGATTTGATTGAATATGATCAGGGCTATAAAAATATCTCTCAAGCTATTTTTCAGGGAACTGAGTTTGGGATAGAACAAAGTGTGAATGATATAAAGTACGGTATTGGAACGAGTATGATTCATTCACAATTATCTTCGGGAAAGGAAGCAACTAAGAGACCTAACTTTACAGTAAACTCTTTTCTTTTATATTCATTGAAAGATTTTCACTCCTTGAGGGGGGATTGGAAATGGCAGGGAAGGCGTTTTGAGAGAATCAATGGAGTGACTAAAAGGTTAGAACCTTATGATGTCTTTGATATAAGTTATCAATTTAAAAAAGAAGACGTTGCTTTTAGTGCAGGAGTCAAAAATATCTTTGATAGAGATTACGAGTACTCTAAAGGTTATGCCGTTTTAAGACGGGCCTTAGAAGCAAAGATTCGTTTTATTTATTAAGGTGCTTTTCAATAAGATTTTTAAGACCTTCAGGACTAAACTCCTGTAAAAGCTCACCATTGACGAAGAAGGTTGGGGTTCCTCTAATATTTAAGCTACGTCCATCTTCGCTATCTTGTTTGATGATTTCGTCAAATTTAGGATTTTGATAATCTTTTCTTATTTGTTCAACATCAACTTTTGCATAGGTGAGGAACTCCCAGATAAGTTCAGGTTGAGGATTGTGGTGGTTTCCCCATTGAGGTTGAAAACGAAAAAGGGTGTCGAGAACCTCCCAGTATTTGTTTTGTTTTCTGGCAGCTTCTAAAATCTTTATAGCAAATTTAGAATTATGATGAAAGGGAGCATAACGGATAACGAGTTGTAGTTGCTCTTTGTAATGTTCAAGTATTTGTTTGGTATATGGGTGAAAAGCGCGACAGCTTTCACACTCTGGGTCTAGGAACTCAACAAGGTAGACTTTTGGATTTTCAGCTCCAGTCCTGGGGGAGTAGTCGCGAATAAAGAGCTCTGCATTTTCCTGGGCCAAGAAAGCATTTTTAGCTTTTATTTGTTGTTCGTAGATATAGTTTCCTAAAAAGAAGGAACCAATCATAATTGCAATGGCAATACTTATATAAATCAATTTATTCTTCATGAAAATTTCTCCAAAGATAAAGCAATATGAAAATAATAAGACTAAAAGCAATAAAAGAGAGCATGGGAATAGTAAGAAAGCCCCACCATTTGATCCATACTTGTGAGCAGGGGACTCCTTGCTGACAAGGTGAAGCACTTTCTGGAATGATTTTATAGTGCAAAAGATTATGGTAAAGCGCAAAAGCCCATCCTGGTATGGCCAATGTTAAACCATATTTTATAATATTTTTATCAGGACTGATGACGGCCACCAAAAAAATAAAAGATAATGAGTACATAAAAATGCGTTGATACCAACATAAGGAGCAAGGAATAAAGCCCATGACTTCACTAAAAAAAAGGCTTCCTGTCGTCGCGATTGAGGCAAGTATCCAGACAATAAATAAGTTTATCCAGTAAATATTTTTGCTCATTGGTATTTATTCGTTTTTGATTCTGGAGTTTGGATGCAGCAAGAACCTTCATGATCGTCAATTTCAGCTACAACTGAGTCCTCATACTCTAGCCTTTTTTCGTGCTCAATACCTAAAGTATCACATAAGGTTTCAGTTACACTTGGATTGTGAACAGCAATATCTAAACCCATTTTCTCCATTTGAGAAGCTTGGGCATAAGCTTGATCTGAGTCTTCCAGGGGAAACTCAAAAAGGACTTCTTTGGTCTCTGCATTTATAATTTTAATTTTTGATTCAGTCGACATATTGCTTTATCCTATGTTACTAGCATAATGCCTAAAGATTTATTTATTGGAAAGGATGTTTCAAGTTAATGAATAAAAATCTAACAAATTTTTTCGTGGCGCACCCTGTTAATTTTGTGAGCTCAGCGATAAAGGATTTTGCAGCAGTCGATGCTGTTGAAGTTTATATTATTGATGATTTAAATGACTTTGAGTATTTAATAAATGATCTTTCACCCCAAATGATAGTTGTACATGAAAAGCTGTATCAAGTTCATAGGGAACAAATAGCAAAGTTGGCAAATACTTATACTGATCTTTATTTTGTTATCGTGAAGGCAAATGGCTCTTCTTGTCATGTTCCTGAGCATATGGCCAGTTTTGATGAGCCTTTTCATCCAAATGAACTTTTGCGTTATCTTAGATCATTACTTGCTAAATAATATGAATTGATTACACTTGTTAAATGGATAGAGATAAACTTTATATTGTTGTGGGGCTACTTGTGACAATAATATTTTTTCTAGTGACTGTTTATTTAAAGTCAGGGGCTTTTAATTAAGAGTTTTTTCTTTTTTTGGGCGCGATAAAAAAACATGTGTACTTTCTATCTTGAATCGTAATAAGCGCATCTACTAATTGTTGATAATGAGTATTAATCCATCTTGAGGCAAATTGCGTTTCAGTTTGTAATAATAAAATATTATTTTTTAAGACGACAGGAGTTATATTTTTAAACCATTGGTTATGAACTTCTGGGCCAAGTATTGCTTGAAGTTGATCACTAAGAATATCCCAAGTTAATTGAGCCTTAATAACAGGGTTATCAATAGTTTTCTTAAAAGTACTTTTTAATTTCTTTTGAATGTTAAGTTTCAGCTCATCTTCAACAAAATGATTCATCGTCGCTCCAATCCATAGGGTGGGAATGTTACTAATTAAGACAAGGTTAGACAAGGTAAAAAAATCAAGCTTAGAGCTAAAATAGAATTAAGTTGATTTTTAATTTAAAAAAGACTGACCTGGGTCATTAGGCGCTAAAACATATTTATTTAAACCCAATTTGTTAAAGATAAACCCAGGTATTCGAACTCTAAAATATGTACCTTTTTCATGATGATGCGTATTCATAATATTGGCATTTGCAAGTAAATTACTTTGGGCCTGTCCATCTTCATAGGGAATGAATAGGTCAAAATGGCTTTGTTTAGATAGAAAATAATTAATAATATATTCCCTAAGATCTTTTATGTCCTGTTCATTATGTGAGGATACGAGAAAGCTAGCCTGCAAATTTCGCATGACGATTTTAGGCAGAAAGGGATCTTTTATTTGATCTTTTTTAGTAAAGACAACAATTTGATCTTTGTCTTCTATATGGAGTTCCCCTAATACCTCTTGAGTAACACGTAAGTGTTTTTTGTAGTTTGGATCAGAAAGATCACAGACAATAACTAACAAATCGGCTTCAAGTGCTGACTCAAGTGTTGTTTTAAATCCTTCAACCAGAGTGTTTGGAAGGTTTTGGATAAAACCTACGGTATCAATCATAACCATTGGAGGTTTAGAGTCTGGGTTAAGAGTTCTAAAGGTTGAGTCCAGTGTTGCAAAAAGTTTGTTTTCAGCAAGCACATTAACCTTACAGAGTTTATTCATTAGAGTTGATTTTCCAGCATTGGTGTAGCCGACGAGTGCAGCTGTTACGACATGATTTTCTCTTCGTTTACGTTGCTCTTTGCGTGTTTTTTCAATTTCAATTAATTGCTTTTTGTAAAAAGCAATTTTTTCGCGAATGATTCTTCGGTCAAGTTCAAGTTGTTGTTCACCTTCACCCTTGAGTCCAATCCCCCCTTTTTGTCTAGTAAAGTGAGTCCATAGCGACTGCAAACGAGGAAGCATATAATTGAGTCGAGAAATTTCAATTTGAATTTTTGCCTCTTTTGTTCTTGCATGCCTGGCAAAAATTTCTAAAATCACCATACATCTATCAATGACTTCGAGATTCGTAATTTTTTTTATATTTCGCATCTGACTGGCCGTAAGTTCGAAGTCAAAGACGAGAAGATTTGAGCCTTCCTGTTTAGCAATATTGGCAATTTCTTGGAGTTTTCCTTCTCCTAGCATCGTTGCAGGGTCTACTTTATTTTTATTTTGAAAATGTTCACTTCCTCCCTCAACACCTAGAGTCGTTAAAAGCTCTCTTAGTTCTTGAAGTGAGTTTTGGGTTTGTTCTAATGAGTTATGAAATTCGAAATTTGAGCAGACAATACTTACAAGAGTTGCTTTGTCTGTGAGATTAATATTATATTCTTCAAAGTTCATTTTCTTCCTATATTAAATTTTTTTTATTTTTTGTGAAAAGTTACTACCATGACAATTTATTCTTAGCAATGTATATAGAGCATATGATAAATATGCGTCATGAATTATACGGTGAGTCTGTTTTTACTTCTTTTCGAAGTTACGCTGGAAAGATAATAGGCTTAGAGCTTCACTTACAACGGTTATTGGGTGCAGTGCAGAAGACTTATGGATTAGAGGACTTAACTTTAGAGCAATTTGAAAGTCACTTGATAGCGGGTGAGGAGTTAATCGGATTAGCCTCACAGTACCCTAATCATTATTTTCGTCTTACGATTATGGCCCAGGGTGATTCTTCTCTTCAAAAGACATCTTTTGATTTAGAGGATTTAAAACTTGTTAAAAATATAGAAAAAAGAAGTTTTGATACTGAGACGGAAAAAACATTAAAATTAACTCCCTCACCTTTTTCACAATATTACGAGCCCATTAAAGCTGGAAGTTATTTTCAGCAACTTTTTTTTCGTAGAAAAGCGATGCGATTAGGCTTTAGTGATGTCTTGTTTACTCAGGATGATAATATCTTGGAAGCTTCAACTTCTAATATTCTTTTTGTTAAAAATCATCAGTTCTATACACCAAAAGCTAATTCCATTCTTTATGGGACGACGTTAAAATTGTTTGAAAAATATTGTTATCAATTAGATTGCCCTTTGAGTTATGAAACAATCTCTTTGTCGACTCTAGATACATATGAGGCAGTTTATTTATTAAATGCAGTAGAAGGATTAACAGCAGTAAGTGCAATAGAAAAAATTAAATATCAGACAAAACATTTGAGTCCTTTAAGGGATAATTTTCTAAAGTTTTATTTGGGGGAAAGATGAAAAAAAGTCTTAAGGTTTCGTGTCCTCAGTGTAAAAAAATATTCGACTATTATACTTCGGAGAAGAGACCATTTTGCAGTAAAAAATGTAAAATGATTGATTTAGGTCGCTGGTTTGAAGAATCTTATGCTATAAAGGGTCAAGAGCAATCTGTATATATTGAAGATAAAGATTTTCTTCAAAACATAATTGATCAAGATGGGAATGATGAAATTTACTAAAAAAAACTTTCAAGAAATTTTTAGTTTTATGCAAGATATTGGCTATGAAGCTGGTGAAATTATTTTAAAGTTTCAAAAAGAAAGACAGTTTTTAAGTGTAACCAGTAAAGGGGCAGAAGGTATTGCTTCTGAAGCCGATGATGCTTCTGAGGACTTTTTAATTAAGGCAATTAAAGAGAAGTACCCTAAACATAAGATTTTATCCGAGGAAGATTATTCTAAACAAAAAAAGAAAAGTTTTAAGGTTATCCAAGAGTCTAAATATATTTGGGTTCTAGATCCTTTGGATGGGACAAATAATTTTGTGAATGGAATTCCTATTTATGCTATATCGATGGCCTTAATGCATGAGGGAAAGTCAATTGCCGGTCTTGTTTATAATCCTTTTTCTGGGGAATGTTTTTTTGCTGGTAAAAAGCAAGGAGCATACCTCATTGACTTTAGAATAAATCCAATGAAGAAATATGAACTTCAAAATGAGATAAATTCAAAAAGTATGAACGAGTGTATTTTTTCACCAGCACCAACTTATGAGAAAAAAAATAAATTTGAAAATCAACTTTCAACTTTTAAAAAGAATATAATTGGTGCAAGAGCTGTGCGAAGACTTGGAAGTGCCGCTTTGGAGCTGTGTTATGTTGCAAGTGGAAATTTTGATGGCTATTGGGAAAAGAATCTCAAACCTTGGGATGTAGCAGCAGCTGTTTTAATTTGCGAAGAAGCTGGTGTAAAGGTAACTGACTTTGATGGTCAGTCATTTAGTGTTCTTAATGACTCGGTTATAGCTGCTCGAGAGCCCTTACATACCAAGATTCTTGGAAAAATAATAAAATAGTTTGGGTACATATTTCTACCTATAAATGAGTTTGCATAAATCATGCTAAATACTTATAATTTAAAAGAAGGTTTTATGTCCACGGAGGGATGAATTTTGGATGCCGTCATAAATTATTTAGATAAATATACAACTCAAATTTTTGTTTTACAGTTAGGAATGCTGGTTATTTTAGTGGGAATCATCATTTGGGTTTATTTTTATAACAGGAAAAAGTATCACAATCTTAAGCATCAAATACCGGCTTCAGTTGTTAAAAATTATCTTGATTCAATTATTCAAAATTCAACGGCTTTAAAGTCTTCTTTGTTTCGAGGTGGAGGATTAGATGTTGATCCGTCAAGTGTGCCTTCGGTTATGCCTTTAAATCAGCTTGAAACATCAACTCCTGTTGATGTGGGAACTCTTGGTGAAGGCTCTACTGATGAAGCACTAAAGGCCGAAGTTGCGCGGCTTCAGTCTCAACTGAATGAAAAACAAGCTACGATTAAAGATCTAGAGGAAAAAAATGTTGATCTGTCTGGAACAGTTAAAGCAAAGCAAGAGCGCATTGAGGAATTAGAAAAACTTCTTGCTGAGGCTCAAGCAGCAAGCTCAGATGAAGCTTCTGCGGGAGGCGATGAGGCACTTAAGGCGCAACTAGATGAGATCACGAAAGAAAGAGATCAGCTTAAAGATGATCTTGCTCAATACGATATTATTGAAGATGATCTGGCCGATCTGAAACGATTAAAACAAGAAAATGAGCAACTTAAAGCTGCCTTAGAGTCAAGTGGAGGAAGTATTCCTGACTCAGCTCCAGCACCAGAGACAGAAGCGCAAGCACCAGCTGTGGAGGATGAAGCTTCAGCACCTGCGCCAGAAGCAGAGGCACCTGCAGCGGAAGCAGAAGCACCTGCAGCAGAGCCAGAAGCACCTGCGGCAGAAGCAGAGGCACCTGCGGTGGAAGCAGAGGCACCTAAGGATGATTCTAAGGAAGAAGATAAATCTCCAGAAGATTTACTGAGTGAATTTGAAAAAATGTTAGGTTAATAATGATAACTAAGCTTTTCTTGAAAAGCTTTTTTCGATGGATGAGATGATGAAATACCTTATATCTTTAGCTCTTATATGGAGTTCTTTTAGTTATAGTGCAAACTCACAAAAAGAATGGGTTCCTAAGTATAAAAAAGCAAATTTAAAATCAACTGATAAAAAGCTTTTGCAAAAGAAAGATCATGTTGTCGCGCAGAAAGGAGCTAAAAAAATAATTCCAGATACTCCCCTAGAGGCTTTGTATTTAAAAAAGCCAAAGAATAAAACTCATTTATCCTTACTAAAAAAAGAGTCTTTAAAATTAAAACAAAAAGCAGTCCCTACTTTAATTAAAGTGATGAAAAACTCAGCTTATCCAAATGAGAATAGGTGGGTTGCTACTTATATGTTAGGAAGAATAATGGGAAAAAAATCAGCCCCATTTATTTCAAAATTTACCAAGCACCCTAATTGGATGTTAAGACTTGCTTCTTTGAAAGTTCTTTTGCATTTGGATCAGAGACAGTATAAAGGAATTTATGCGAGACTGCTAGAAGATAGCTCTATGATTGTGCGTCACCAGGCTTTACAAAACATTAAAATTTTAAAATTAGAGGAACTTGCTCCGTATGTTTGGAAGATGTTGTATAATAAGGAGAACTACTCTGGAGCAAAGGGAAATCGCAAGCGCTCTAATATTATTAAAGATGCCATAAAAGTTGTAGGAGATCTTAACTTTAAGCAAGCAAAAAAGCCAATGTTACAAATGTTTAAAGATAAGAAATATAAAGATGTTTATGAGGAACTTGATTATGCTTTATCAAGAATCTCTGATAAACCTTCACCAAAAGGTTCGATGACAATGAAAAAACATTATTGGAGTCGTAAAGCATTAGATGAAGTGACAATCTAAAAATTTTCTAATTGTTCTTGCTCTCGGGCCTTGTCAATTGCTTTTAGTTTATTATCATTTTTGATGAGGACACCAATTCGATAGAGAAGAGTTTTTTCTTGAATACCATCAGTTGGTATTTCTTTCCAACCTTGAAGAAAGTCTTTTTCAACTCTCTGCCTTTTATAAATAGTTACTTTAGTTACTTTCCGTCCATAGCTAAATCCTTCGGCGACATTAACCATAAGTTTAAATTCAGCAGCTTTAACTTTATCGTTACTTCCAAAAGAGTCTGTAAAGTTGACCTGTAAAGTATTGTCCATCCATCTCGTTTTTACTTTTCCTGCCTCTTGGTTATAAAAAACTACATCAAACCTTTTCATAACTTGAATGACAGCTTGCCATGTTTGATTAAAGTCTGCTTTATAGAGTTGGGAAGGAAGTTCGAAGTCTTCGGTAATTTGGCGATATTTCTCATATGAAGCACATGAGTTGATCAGGACCAATAAAATAAGAAGACTAACTTTTTTGAACATATTTTAATTTTATCAGTAAAATGTGAAAAAGAAAGATAATCAACCAGATAGGTAAAACTCCCCAAAAGCCAAATTGTTGATAAAAGGTTTGATAACCTTTTGAACGATTTTTTAAATTAAGACTTAGATCGAGATTATCAGCAATTCCGTAATCAAGTCTTTTAATCTCTTTTGCTCTATGATCAATAAAGGTTGAAATACCCGTGTTGGTGGAGCGTAATATGGGAAGGTCAAATTCAATGGCCCTCCATTTTGTTAAGAATAAATGTTGTTCAGGTTCAACAGTGTTTCCGTACCAGCCATCATTGGTCAAATTAATCATGACATGTGGCCGAGAAGAGACTGAGTTTAAATAATCTCTTACAAACTCAGGTCTAAGGATTTCGTAACAAATTGAGCTTATGAATTGAACTTCTGATTGGGTAGAAAATAAAGGAAATTTCTCTCCTTCTTCAAAAAATGCCATCTCTGGAATGAGTTTACTGGCCCATTGATTAAAAGGTCCCAAAGGAAGTGTTTCTCCAAAGGGGATGAGTACATGTTTATGATAGGTTTCTACCACTTGAGCATTTTTATCTAGAAGAATTCCGGCATTATAATCTGTTTTATAAAAGGAGCCATCTGGGTTTATTCGGTTAAACTCATATCCTCCAAAAAAAACCTCTGCATTTGTTTCGCTGGCTATTCGCTGAAATATCTTTGGAACTTGAGATTCTTTTATGTTTGGTTTTGATGTTTTAATGCTAAAAGGATAAGCCGTTTCTGGCCAAACAATAAGATCGAGACTTTTAGCTTTATTAAAAGGCTTTGAGCTAAGCTTTTCATAACGATTTAAAACTTCCGAGGTAGAGGCGTATGTTCCTGTCTCTGAGTNAGTTTTTAAAAAATTGCTTATATTAGCTTGAACGAGCCTTACATTAAATTTTTTTAAAGTGTCTTCTTGGGAATTATCGATGAGAAAAGGGTTTATAAAAATGAAAATACATAAAGAAATTAAGTTAATATAAGATGTTCTCTTAAGTTTTACGATACGAATAATTTCTAATGCTAAAAGATAGGAGAAAAATGAGAAAAGAGGAAGTCCAAAAAAACGTGCCGCACCTAAATATTCAGAGAAAATAATCCAGGGGTGTCCTAGCATAACCGGAAATTGTTGAGGCACTATATATTCTATTGTTGTAATAAAACCAGCTAGAGCACTTGAAGTCAGTCCATATTTAAAAAGGGTAATATCTTTTTTGAAATAGCGATCGTTAATAAAGAGTAGGATAATTAAAAGCCAGTAATGTGGTGTGAAAATAAAAGCGTAAAGAGCATTCATTATTGCTGCGAGAGAAAATGGAAGCTTACCAAATTCTTGGAGGGTATTAGTAATCCAATAAAAGCTGACTCCATTAATAACCGAATTATAAATGAAATAGCCAAATATTCTTTCTTTTGTTGTTTTCGTTGTAAAAAAGAAGTGAAGAAGAATCGCCGTAGCTATGATAGGAAAAATGGGAATATAGATATTTAATATGTTGGGAAACCCAAGAGTATAGAGAAAACCAGCTAATAATAAATAGGCATACGACTTGATTTTGTTATTCATATGCCTATTTTAGAGAAATCTTATTTAAAATGCTATTGATTTATTTCGCTTTTCTTGCAACTGTTCTTCCTCTTTTAGGATTGAGTCTTTCATCAACATAAGTCGCAACTTCTAATGCTCTTGCCGCATCTAGTTTTCCCCCACCAAGAACTTTTCCTTTAAGTTTAGATATTTTCCTTGCAGAGCTTAAAATGATATTTTTGATTTGTTGAAAGTTAAGCTTTGGGTAGTTTGATTTGATAAGTGCTGCAACACCTGTTACAAAAGCTGTTGCTTGACTTGTTCCAGTCATAATACCAGCTGCATTTCCAGGAATTGAAGACTTAATTTTATACCCTGGAGCTGCAATATCTACGGTTTTGCTGCCATAATTTGAAGAAGAGATAACTTGATTAAACTCATCGTGTGCAGCCACAGAAATAATGTTTGAGAGTCCATAACTTGCAGGATAGTAATGATTCTTTTCGATATCAATATTAGACTTTTCGTTTCCTGCTGCAGCGATAACAAGAATCCCTTTTCTTTCAGCCTCTAAGAGAATAGCTTTTTCTTCTTCAGACGATGAAGCTCCGCCACCTGAGTAATTTATAATATCAACATTTTGCTCAACAGCATATTTTAAAGCTTTAATTGTTGAATCAAGATTAGCTTTTCCTGAGGCTTGAGGATTATAGTATTTAAGTGGTAATAACTTTACTTCTGGAAAAATACTTTTCACTATTCCTGCAACATGAGTCCCATGTCCATGATTATCACTTGGAGTATTCATTGCTTTTTTATGGGAAAAATCTTTTCCGTAATTTTGGGCCGAAAGTTGTCCCTCTAGTGTTGTTATATTCTTTCTTAAAAAAGGATGATTGTATTGAATTCCTGTGTCAACAATCGCCACAGTTATATCTTTGTTCTTTTTAAACTTCTTCCAAGAGTCTTTTAAATTAATTGAGCTTTTTTTGTATTTAGGGTCAATTCCCCAGCTTGTAAACTTTCCTGAGAGTTGGTCGTCTGAGTATATTGTTTGCGTCGACTTTGCTAAAAGTGCATGAGTTGAAACAAGCAACGTTAAACTTAAACCTAGTTTTAAAAGAGAGTTTTTGTGTTTGATCATTAGTTTATCCCTATTTTTAATGTTTCCTAGGGATATATAAAGCAAGTACTTTGCCAAAAATGCTTTAGTGAAATTAAGGAGTTAATAGAGCTGGGTGTCTAAAGTTTGATCAGGAGAGTGTCACTGTAAAAAATTTAAACAAAAAAAGGCCCAGTTTAATAAGATTAACTGGGCCAAATATGATACTTGAACTATTTAATAAATGTCCTATGCTTAGGCGCGACGATGAAACCTTTGATTGAAGTCTCTTTCATGTTCCTCAGCAACCTCAATACAAAATTCGGCCCAAGGCTGTGTTTCTAGACGCTTTTCTTCAATTTCTTCACCAGATTCAATGCAATAGCCATAATTTCCTTCTTCGATTCTCGCTAGAGCAGCATCAATTCTTCTGAGTTTGTTCATTTCTTTTTCACGTATACTAAATGAAACTTGTTGATTTATTGAGCTTGAAGCCATATCCGCTTCATCTGCTATATCATCAGGGCGAATTTTTAAATCTTCTAGATTATTTAAAATCCCACTATTAACGATTTGATTTCTTGCTTCTAGTAACTTCTTCTTAAAGTATTGAATTTTTTTCTCATTCATTGCTATCTCCTCCTTGAAAGCGAAGAATTATGGACCGCAGTATCTTTTAGCAGCACACAATATTTTACCGTCTATTATCGGTTATATGCAATAAAAGTTTAGACTAGGCAGAAATGTGTAAGTTTTTGTTGGATTTTTTAGCAATTTATTAAGCTTATGTTAATTATGCAGGTTTAACATATAAGAAATGCCATTTGAAAACTATTGTAGTAAGCTAAATTTATATGAATTTTATATCTAAATCATTAGTAGTTTTTCTGACAGTTTTAGTCTTCTATAGCTGTGGTAAAGATATATCAAATTCTGATGTGAAAAAGGGGCAAAGAGCAGAACAAAGAGATGATCTGCCGAGCTTAAATAAAGATCCCTTTATCAGCAAGCAGGAATTGATTTGTGAAGATGCAAAATTTTGCCCAGATAATATTGCAAAATTAGTTGTAAGGGTAAATGATGAAAAGCGATTTTGTACCGGAACTCTTATTGCTGCTAATAAAATTTTAACAAGCGCAAGTTGTTTACCACGTTCTTTACAGATTCCCTACCTAAGCTGTGAGGAAAATATTGTCGCCATCTTTCCTCGAACTCCTTATGAAAAAGAAATAAAGGTACGTTGTAAAAACATAGAGTATGTTGATGAAAATTTTTATTCTGAGCCATCACTATGGAAAAGTGATATTGCAGTTTTGTCTTTAGTTGAAGATGTTCCTCGAACAATTTCTGAATTTTCTAACAACGGGATAAATGATTCAGAGTCACTTTTAACTTGGAAGGTTGCTTTAGAATCAGAGTATCTTGGCGTTATCAAGCAAGATAAATGTCAAACTCAATTTAATTCTTATCTAAACCCTTTTGTCCAACACCCTTATTCTCCATTTTTTGTGGGAAGTGAATGTGGACTGGATGAAGGAAGTGTTGGAAGTGCTTTGTTTCGAAAGAATAAACTTGTTGGTGTTTATTCAAAAGAGATGAGCCAAAAGCTTTATAAGTATCTTAAAGCTTCAGATCTTTTAAAGGAAGAACTTGATCGCTATTATCATTTCACGAATCTTTCTTGCTCTAAGTTTTTTGAAAGTATTTATCCTTATACAATACCAAAAGAATGCCATGTTGAAACTTCAACTCCACAATTGGATGCTCTTAGGGCAAATATGTTGAAGGGTAAGGATATTCATAAGGATCAAATAACTCAAATTCAAAATGAGCTTGATCTACCTAGAAGATATTTTTTATGGAACTTAAAGTTTTTACCTAATAAATCTGAAACTGTATATGAGATGCACTTTGGAAAGCCAAAATGTATTTACAAGGCGGAAGACTGGATTTATGAGTTTAGAAGATGGGGAAGATATATTCGAACTTATGCTCGTGTAGATGTTGTGGTGCCAAGCTTTAAACTTTTTGTAAAACTGGATAAGAACTTAAAGCCAGTTTCTGTTTTAAAAGAGACTGGAGAAAAAGCTTTTGAGGTAGAATTTAATCCATTTGAAGCTTATGTTAATAAGTTAACTTATGTAACTATTTCCTCTCTTATTTTTGGGCAAGAAGAGTTAGAAGAAAACTATGAAGAGGTCTCAGCTAGTTGTTCGCTGGAGAATTAATTAAAACTGACCTACCAAATTGGGGATGAAAAAACTCAAACTAAGCAACGAGTCTCTAACAAATTTATGAAAAGCAATTCTGTCGAGGCGCTAGTGGGCAGTTATTTTTTCAATAAACGACTTCACTCTCTGAACAAGTTTAACTGTTCAGACATCTATAAATTTTCAATATTTAAAGAACTCTTGCTTCTGACTGTGAGTTTGAGTTTTTTCTATTATCCTCACCGTAGTAGGGCGATTGAGAATTAATTTGATCACAACTCAAAAAAGCTGATATTTTTTTTCCTGTATACTTGATTCCATTCAGTTTAATTTCACCAAATACTTGGACAATTTCATTTTTGAGAATATTTTGATCAGCTAGATTGAGAGAATATTCCAAAGCAAGAGCTTGAATATATTCATTAATAACCTGCATAGCAGCTTGATTATTATATAGCCTGTAATGGATTGGTAAGGCGCTTGAATTATCTGACAGGATATGCAAAGAATGAGAGTTGGTAGTCATATTTTTATAGAGAGTTTTTTCGTCCTTAATAAGTATGGCCTGATTTAGCTGTGAATTAAGGTGAATATTGAGAGTCTTTTGTTGTTTTATTGGGTCGGATGAATTCAAACTAAAAGATGTACATTGATAGTTTGTAGCAAAGCAGACAGTTGAGATGATGAAGTTTAGCCCCACCAGCACAGTAAGTTTTAACATATTTTGTTCCCCTAAATTATGCAGGTAGGGTTTAGCATGCTCGTAGATCGTAGAAAAGGTTTTTGTGTGCAGTGTGTAATAATGAAAGTCTTAATATACTGACCTATCAAATTGAGTTTTCTCTTCTATCCCGACCATAGAAGGGGAGTTAAAAAATCTTTAGGAAAGAATTTATTTATAAAGGCATTAATGAAAATGCCTTTATAAAGTTGATAGTATTCAGGTTTTTATTGAAGATTAAGACACGATTCTTGTTCAATTAGCCTTGAGTTCACAATTTGCTCATAGAGAACTTGGCTTATCTGTTGGTCGCTATTACTTACGCAAATCTCAATTTCTTTTCCCTGTTCATCGAATTGAAATCCAACATATCTTGTATGATCTTCTCCCAAAAGAGGACAGTTGGCAGCGCTTGAGCTACTGGCCTTTATTAATCCATACTCAACACCGTTATATGTAGCATATCCACCACTGTAGCCAATATCATTAAGTTTAAGTTCACATTTATTTGATGATCCTTCTAATGTGCCAATATAATTACCATCTTGAAATGTGGCTGCGCTTAGGGCCGAGATTAAGGCGATATTAAAAAATAAGACCAAAGTGATTTTTTTCATAATTCATTCTCCATGTTGAGTTTTAACTAGTTTAAACAAGAAACTCTTGGAAAAAGAAAAAAAGAGAAAAAAATGAAATAATTACATTATTTATTTTTGTTTGAGGTCTCGCCAGCTTTTGCCTTTGCGGTTTTTAGCATTTCTTTGCCAAAAGTCTACTGCCTTAAGATGCTCTTTATAAGTAGAGGTAAAAATATGAGTTCCGTCATTTTTACTTACAAAATAAATATAATTGTGCTCTTTAGGATTGAGAACAGCTTTAATGGCAGCAAGTGAAGGATTGGCAATAGGACCTAAAGGTAAGCCATTAATACGATAAGTATTATAAGGAGTTTTTTCTAAGAGATGTTTCTTTTTAAGATTGCCATCATAATTTTCCCATATTCCATAAATTGTTGTGGGATCTGCTTGGAGTCTCATCTTTTTTCTTAGTCTGTTAAGATAGACACCAGCAATTGTAGGTCTTTCCCATTTGGCCCCCGTTTCTTTTTCTACGATAGAGGCTAAAATAATCACTTGGTGAGGGCTAAGTAAATCATGGTAAAAACTTAATTTACTTGTTTGCTTTTTGAATTCTTTTAACATGAGCTGAATCACTTCTTTTGCGGGAGTTTCAGGAGCGAAAAGATAGGTTTCAGGAAACAGATAACCTTCAATCGAAGGAGCATTAATATCTAAGGATTGAATAAACTCATCTGAGCGACAAAGTTTAATAAATTCGTCATAACTCGTAATTTGTGCATCTTCGAGTAGTTTACCAATCTCATACATATTTTTTCCCTCAGGGATAGTCACTTTAGTAAGAATGGGGACCCCATTAGTGAGGGTATCTAGAACTTCTACAGGGGTAGAGCCAGTTTTAATTAAGTAAGTCCCTGCTTTCATAGCATTAATACGGTCAGTAAATTTAGTATAGTAATGAAATAAACGAGCACTTGGGATAATCTTTTTATTTTTTAATCTGTAGTTGATAGAGGCAAACCCTTCACCTGGGCTTATGTGAAAGTGTGTATCTTTACCACTGTAGGCAGAAAAGAGATTTTGTTTTAAATAAAGACCACCTGCCATGATAAGTAAGAGAGGTGTGACAATAATAAAAATTAAAAGCTTATTTTTTGAAGACATATACTTAATCCTTTAAATATTTGTTTTATTTTAGAAAATCTTAACTAATCTGACGAGTTTTTTAAGAATTCTTCAATTATTATTGCTGCGCACAGCTCATCAATTTTAGTTAAGTCTACTTTAAAATTATATCTAGGGTCATTACTCATACGCTCTTTAGCCTCAAAAGTAGTTAAAGTTTCATCTACTGAATAGGTAGGGATATCTAATTGATCTTGAAGCATATAAAAAAAAGATTTNATCGTTTTAGTCATTGTGGACTCTTTTCCATCTGTAAAATAAGGAATTCCAATAACGACTATATCAATGAATTCATCTTCAATAATTTTTTTGAGTGAATGTATAAGCTCTGAGTCTGAAACATATTTTAATCTCCCCCAGGGAAGAGGATAAGGGTCTTTTCCTATATAAAAGCTTGCAATGCCAGTAAATTTTTGTCCATAGTCAATTCCCAGAATATGCTTATTCTCTAATTTATCTTTTGAAATAGAATCCATGCATATTTTACTATCAGTTTAAAAAGGGCTCTGTAAAGCTTGACATCGTTGATTTAAAGGTTATTATGTAGCTAATCACTAAAGTTATAAACCTATTAGAAATCATTCATTTCAGGTGAATACCCCTTACTATACATTTCGGAGTTATTTTCATGCATTTAACTAAACTTAGAGAAAAAGACATCAAAGAACTAACTAAAATGGCCAACAAAGCAGGAATTGAAAATGCTGCTGGTATGAAAAAGCACGAAATTATATTTGCGCTTTTAAAAAGAACTTCAGAAGAAGATGAGTCTATTTTTGGTGATGGTGTTCTTGATATTTTACCTGATGGATTCGGATTTTTAAGGTCTCCAGGATATAATTATCTTCCAGGTGCCGATGATATTTATGTAAGCCCATCTCAAATTAGACGTTTTAGCCTCAGAACTGGTGATACAATTACAGGAGAGATTAGACCTCCAAAAGAGGGGGAAAGATACTTTGCCTTATTAAAATTAGAGACAATTAATACTCAGGCTCCAGAAAAACATAAACAAACAGTGCTTTTTGATAACCTCACTCCTTTATATCCTAATAAGAAGATCAATTTAGAAGGAGAGCCAAGTGGTTACTCAACTCGAATTATTGATCTTTTTGTGCCTCAGGGATTTGGACAAAGATGTTTGATTGTTGCACCTCCTAAGGCAGGTAAAACAGTACTTTTACAAGATATCGCTAATGCCATTTCGATGAATCATAAAAAGGCTAAACTTATCGTCCTCCTTATTGATGAGAGACCGGAAGAAGTTACAGATATGAAAAGAAGTGTTGATGCAGAAGTTGTCTCTTCGACTTTTGATGAGCCTGCATCAAGGCACGTTCAGGTGGCAGAAATGGTTATTGAAAAGTCGAAACGTTTAGTTGAGGCTGGTCATGATGTTATCATTCTCTTGGACTCCATCACAAGGCTTGCAAGAGCTTACAATACAGTTATTCCACCAAGTGGAAAAATTCTTTCTGGTGGGGTTGATTCTAATGCTCTTCATAAGCCAAAAAGATTTTTTGGTGCGGCCAGAAATATTGAAAAGGGTGGGTCTTTAACTATTATCGCCACTGCTCTTATCGATACTGGTTCGAGAATGGATGAAGTTATATTTGAAGAATTTAAAGGAACTGGTAATTCTGAGATTCAACTTGACCGTAAGTTGATGGAAAAAAGAATTTTCCCATGTTTAGATATTAATAAGTCTGCTACCAGAAAAGAAGACCTTCTTATGGAAACAGCAGACCTTTCTAAAGTTTTTGTTCTGAGACGTGTTTTACATCCGATGAATACGATTGACTCTATGGAGTTTGTTTTAGATAAAATTAAAAACTCTAAAACGAATGATGCTTTTTTAGAGTCTATGAATGGTTAAGTCTTTGCATGCCTAAACTGCTAAAAAGCTTGATCTCTCTTGTATCCAAGCAATATGCAAGTATTGGCGGGCAAGCAGTTATTGAGGGGGTCATGATGAGATCTCCTAATGCGTTTGTCGTTGCAATTCGAAAAACTAATGGTGAAATTCGTTTAAGAAAAGATCAATGGTTTGGTTTGTCACAAAAATTTAGGTTATTTAAAAAACCATTTTTTCGTGGTGTGATTATGCTCATCGAAGCCATGGCAAATGGAATCGTTGCTTTGAATTATTCAGCTCAGCTTTCTTTAGAGGAAGAATTAAAGAGTCGCGATAAAACATCTCATAAAAGTAAGCCAGCCAGAAAGGACAAAATAGATTGGACTACTTTTCTTACCATCATTGTTAGTTTTGTTTTTGGAATGGTCTTATTTGTTTTGGTACCTCATGCTACAACAGAAGGAATTAACCAATTTTTTGTTTTCAATTGGGCCTTAGATGGATTTTTATTTCATCTTGTTGACGGTGGAGTCAAGGCTTGTATTTTTGTGATATATATATGGCTTATAGGGTTTATTCCTGAAATATCGCGAGTGTTTCAGTACCATGGTGCTGAGCATAAGTCGATTGCCACTTTTGAAGCGGGTGAAGAGCTTACGGTTGAGAATGCTTCGTTGCATTCAACTTTGCATCCACGTTGTGGAACTTCGTTTATTTTCTTTTTACTGTTTATATCTATTATTTTATTTTCTGCTATTTTTAGTGTGATACCTATTGGGGAGGGACTTTCAAAGTTTCCAAAGCATTTGGTTGCCATACTTGCAAAAATAGTTTTTATGATACCTATTGCTAGTATTTCTTATGAGATCATTAAGTTTGCTGGTAAGTATCCGAAAAATTCAGTTTGTCGAGCCTTGAGTTTTCCTGGTATGATGCTGCAGAGGTTAACCACAAAAGAGCCTGATACAAAGCAATTGGAAGTTGCTTTATCTTCTATTAAGGCAGTCTTGCTGTTAGAAGAAAAGTATGAATTAAAAGAATGTAAACAAAAAGTCTTAACTTTAGAAGAAGTTGATCTTAGTTCATTGAATGAAATTGAGAAGTCGAACTCTTCTTTGAAAGATTTTATGGAGTAGAATTGTGTCGATGTTTGATAAATTAGATGAAGTTGTAAAACGGTATGAAGAATTAACTGAAAAGCTAGCTGATCCTACAATCTATGACAGACAAAAAGAATTTAAGCAAGTTTCGGAAGAGCGTGGCAATATTGAGGAACTTGTTCAGTGTTATCAAAAGTATAAAAAAATTAAAAACGATCTTGATGGGGCCAAAGAAATTCTTGAAACTGAAAAAGATGCAGATATGCGAGAAATGGCCAAAGAAGAAGTTCAGGAGTATGAATCTCAGATTCCCACACTTGAAGAAGAACTTAGAATCCTTCTTTTACCTAAAGATCCTTTAGATAATAAAAACTGTATGGTGGAACTAAGAGCAGGTGCAGGAGGAGATGAGTCTTCAATTTTTGTTGCCGATGTTTGGCGTATGTATAAAAACTACTGGGCCACTTTAGGTTTTAAAGCTGAATTGGTTTCAGCAAGTGAATCGGATTCTGGCTATAAAGAAGTGATCTTAAATGTGACGGGGGATAAAGTTTATTCCGTGATGAAGTATGAGTCAGGTGTGCATAGAGTACAAAGAGTACCTGAGACAGAGTCACAAGGAAGAGTTCATACTTCGACCATAACTGTTGCGGTTATGCCAGAAGCTGATGATGTCGAGTTTGAATTAGATATGAATGACGTAAGAGTTGATGTTTATCGCTCTGGTGGGAAAGGTGGACAGTCAGTAAATACAACTGACTCGGCCGTACGTGTAACTCACTTGCCGACAAGTACTGTCGTGGCCATTCAAGATGAAAAATCTCAGCATAAAAATAAAGAAAAGGCGTTGAAAATTTTAAAAAATAGAATCTTTGATAAGATGGTACAGGAAGCTCACGATGAAGAAGCCGCTAAGAGAAAAGGCTTAGTCGGAACTGGAGACCGTTCGGAAAGAATTCGTACTTATAATTTCCCGCAAGGAAGACTGACTGATCATAGAATTGGTCTAACTTTATACTCTTTAGATAAAATTATTGAAGGAGATCTCGCTCCTGTCACAGACGCCTTGATTGCCCATAACCAAGCCCAACTTTTAAAAGGTGATGAAGATTAGGACTTCGATGTTAACGTGTTATGAGCATATTTCTCAGTTTTATGAGAAACATAAAAAGTTATTACATCAAAATTATCCTGGAATAAAACTCAAGAGACTCGTCGATGACTTTTGTGAGTATTATCGAGTTTCTGATGAAGAAGTTTATCTACATAGATATTCAGAGTTTTTTTATAAGATCTTAGAAGGTGTACCGTTAGAATATATTAATAAAAATGCTTATTTTTATCGTTCTTCTTTTTATGTTGATGAACGTGTTCTTATTCCTAGGTCGGAAACAGAAATTTTAGTAGAAGATAGTATAAAGTTTGTTAAAGAGACCTTTTGTGACAATTATAAAATAGCAGAGGTTGGGGTTGGTTCATTTGTTATAGGTTTGAGTTTAATGTGTGAGCTTGATGATAAAGTCTTTAGCTTTGTGGGTGGCGATATTAGTGAAGATGCTTTGAATGTAGCTAAAGTGAATTTATTCAGGCATAAAAATAGTATTCCTTCTCAGGCAGAAGTTGCTTTGATTCAATCTGATCGTCTGGAAAGAATAAGTGGTAAGTATCATTTTATCGTTTCAAATCCTCCTTATATTAAAAGGACCGAGAATGCTTTGGGTGTTCATTCTAAAACTTTAGAGTATGAACCAGATGTGGCTTTGTTTATTGAAGATGATGAGTTTTATACTTGGTTTGATCATTTTTTTAAGCAAGTATTTGAAAAACTTTTGTCGGGGGGAGCTTTTTTTATGGAAGGGCATGAAGACTCTTTGGGAGAGCTAAAAACTTTAGGGCTGAAATATTTTAAAAAAGTCATTATTAAAAAAGATTATACAAATCGTCCAAGATTTTTATATGCTTACAAGTAGCGGAGAGTAAAAAATGGATAAACTTGTTATAACAGGGCCTAATACATTATCAGGGGAAGTAAGAGTATCTGCCTCTAAGAATGCAACACTACCTATTTTGGCGGCATCAATTCTTTTTCCACAAAAAATAGTTTTTAATCACCTGCCAAAGTTAAGTGATATTAAGTTTTTTCTTGAAATATTAAAAAGCTTAGGAGCTGAGCTTCAGGGGGATTTAGAGCGACAAGTTATTGAATCCCAAACGATTACTCATACGGTTGCAGATTACGACTTAGTTCGAAAAATGAGAGCTTCTATTCTTGTTCTTGGGCCACTTTTATCTCGTTTTAAAAAAGCAAAGGTTTCCTTACCTGGGGGATGTGCTATAGGCTCTAGACCTGTGGATATTCACTTGACGGGATTGGAGCAAATGGGAGCAGAAATTTCTATAGAGAAGGGGTACGTTGTAGCCACAACGCAAGGATTAAAGGGAGCTGAAATATCATTAGCTTTTCCTTCAGTCGGAGCGACTGAGAACCTTATGATGGCCGCAGTTTGGGCAAAGGGAAAAACTGTAATAAAGAATGCTGCTAGAGAGCCTGAAATTGAAGATTTGGCAAACTTTCTTAATCAATTTGGAACAACTATTGAAGGAGCAGGAAGTGAAACAATAGTTATTGAGGGAAGAGAGATAGAAGATTATCAAAAGAGCGATAAAAGTGACTATCAGATTATTGGGGATCGAATTGAAGCTTCGACATATCTCATTGCTGCTTTAATGACAAAGTCCAAGGTCAGAGTTAGCGGGGTGAATCCAAAACATTTACGTTCTGTATTGGACTTGTTAAGAGAAATGGGTGCCAAGTTTTCAGAAGGTGAAGATTATATTGAAACAGAGAGGTTTTCGCATAACTTAAAGGGTGTTGAGGTCGAGACAGCTCCTTATCCTGGTTTTCCAACTGATGTCCAGGCACAAGTGATGACTTTAATGGGAATATCGCAAGGAAACTCACTTGTCTCTGAACATATATTTGAAAATCGTTTTATGCACGTCCCTGAGTTAGTTCGCATGGGCATGGATATACGTTTAGAGGGAAAAAAAGCTTATATAAAGGGAGTAGAGCATTTGAGTTGTGCCCCTGTTATGTGTACCGATCTAAGGGCCAGTGCAGCCTTAGTTTTGGCGGCGTTAGTAGCTGAGGGAGAGTCCCATATTAATAGAATCTACCATTTAGATAGAGGTTATGAAAACTTAGAACAAAAGCTTCATCAATTAGGAGCGAAAGTAAAAAGGGTAAAAGCATGAGTGATTGTCTATTTTGTAAAATTCTTAAAGCTGAAATTCCTTCTGAAAAGGTTTATGAGAATGATGTTGTTTATGGTTTCAAGGATATTCAACCCCTTGCTAAAGAACATTATCTTTTTATTCATAAGTCTCATACAAAAAACATTAATGATTTAGCAACTCAAGCTCCTCACCAGTTAACGGATGTCTTTACAGCGATAAGTGATTTTACTCGCACAAATAACTTAGAAGAAGATGGATTTAGAGTTGTGACTAATGTGAACTCCAATGGTGGTCAAACTGTTTTTCATACTCATTTCCATGTGCTTGGTGGTGAAGCATTAAAGGGTTTTGGTGCTTAGCCTAGCTGTCTAGATTGAGTTTATTCTTGATCTTGTAGGCCAGTGAAAATCCCAATTAAAATTGATTGCTGGAGTTGATTGAATTGATTTAACTTGGCCATAATTAAAATTGGGCTTAAGCCAATTTGAGCACAAGCAATCAGTTGGCCTTTTTCAGGAACATATTCTGTTATATTAAAAAATTGACCAAATTCATTTTCATATTCTTTCATTAAGACTTCTTCTTTTTCTTTTCCAGGAAAAAGATGAGGTAGTTTTTTGCCTTGAACATAAGAATGACAAAGCTTAGGTTTTTCTCCTTTGTCCGTTTGCTTTTGGCTTGGCTCTTTTAAGTCATGAAAAATAAGACTAAGTTCTTGAGTTGCTAAATTTGTTTTAAGCAGAAACCAGAGTTCTTCAAAAAAAGTATTTCTATCTTTAATCCAAAGGTCTTTTAAATAAGAAATTGTTGGAAAAATTTGTTCTATCGTTTGAATATTATGGGTAAGAACCCATCGCGTGGCGGCTTTGGTGTATATGGCCTTGAGCTCATTAGCCGCAAAATTTTTAGCGGACTCTTTTGATAGGTTTAGTGATTCAAAGGTGTATATAGGATAGAACTTTTGTTCTTTTTCCATCAAATGAATTAATCCGGGATCTTCAAGATCTTGAGGGTATAAAAGGAGGTCAATGGCCAAGTCTGAGAGACTGACAATATCGATCATTTTGTCCTCAAGTGTTTTATTTGTGAAATCAATTTCTTTTAAGTTTATTTGGTTTTCAGAAACAACCATCCCTATGGTTAAAAATTTCATCTTACTTCCTTTATCGTCTTAGTCAGGTTTTTCTGTATTCTAACAAAGGAGATTATAAGATACAATAAGCATATGAAAACTCTTTTAAGTTTAATTTTATGCGTTATTTCTCTCGCAGGATGGTCTCAAGATGAGAGTTTTTATAGGGATATCTTCAGTGGTGCTTTTATTAAAAAGAAAAAGCCATTTGAGTACAAAGTCTTAGTTGAAAGCCCTCGCTATAGCTTGGACTTAGATCGTGATGGAGTTAAAGACTCTTTTCAAACGCTAAAAAAAGATGGAGTTGATTTTATAAGGATTAATAATGCTTTCGGCGAAAAAGTATTTGAGTCTTCATTATTAAATTTGGGACAAAAAAGTAAAATATTTAAGGCCCATCTTAAAACAATTTCAAAAACAGTTGATGTTTTAATTTTGTATTTTTATGAAGGTTATAATTATTCATCAAACTTTGGTGCGTCGGCCAGGCTTTATTTTCTGACTATTCCAGATAGAAAATTAGATAAAATAACACTGACAAAAGGTCCCTATTTTTGGGGAGAGTTTGAAAAAGCAGCTGGAAAATATTGGAGAAGAAGATTATCCGTCAATACGTTAGACTATAACGGTGATGGCAAATTTGAAATATCAGTAAGCTATAATAAAACATCACGTGTTTTTTTCTATTTACCTAGTGGGAATTGGACAGAAATCTAGCTGGCTTTTTTATCATCATCATGACTTGATTGCTTTTTAGACCGATAAGTTTCGAGGTCAGCAATTTTGCCATGAGCTTTGTTTGGATGGGATGTCGTAGAATTTTGTTCTTGTCTAGTAATAAAAAACCACATTAAAAAAGGGAGAACCAAGAAAGCACTTAAACCGATAAGTCCAGTCGAGTTTTCAAGGATTCCATTTGGTTTTTTTTTATTGATATCGTCAATTTTTTTAGAGAAGTCATAAAGGACTTCTGTCCCTTTTGGTGTTTCTTGATATGAGTCTGGAATGACACCGACAAAATCTTCAACTGCAGGTTTTCTGGCCTGAGCATTAAAGATACAGAAAAAAAAGAAAATACTAGAAATGAGTAAAAGTTTTTGCTTCATCTTAATAAGACTCCTCTATGGAATTCCCTAACAGAGGTATCGGTTCAAGCAGGATAAACCTTTACACTAAATATTTGATTATGAGACTTTAGCTATGAGCTTTCTTACACTTAGCTTCGTTAGCATCACTCTCAATTAATTCTAACATATATTCCAGCTCAAATGTAGCGAGAAATTAAATCACTAAAGCTTTTTATATAACTAGCCGATAGCTTGTAAGAGTAAAACCTTGCAGTGGTGATTTATATGAAAGAATTTACATTTTTTTGCGTTTTAACTTTTGTCTTTACCTATACTGTCGGACATTACGGCTTATGGGAAGACTTTCAAAAAAGGGCTGAAACGGTTCATCAATATGAGTATAAAGCTTTAGAGTTTTCAAAACAATTACGGTATTTGAAAATAGAAAATCAGCAATTAAAGTCAAAGATTGCCCAGTTAAAAGCTGAAAAAGAACATCTTCAAATGCAAGAAAAAGGGTCTCAAAGAACAATTGCTAGCATACCTAAGAAAAATGTTAATGACTTAGTTAACTTTGATCTTTATCGATGGAGTGCTGAAAAACTTTTAGGAGTGGGAGCTCAAGCTCTTCATTTTGAAAAATTTGATAAATCAGCACAGTACTATAATGCCTTATTAAAACATTATCCTTCACATGAACTTGTAAATGATAAGGTTCTGTTTGAAGCAGGTATTGCAGCTTACGAATCCAAAAAACATTATGATTGGGCCGAAAATCATTTTTCGAAGATCGTAAAACGTTATCCAAGATCAAAATATTATCGTGGGGCTAAATTGTGGTTGGCCCTTTCTCATTTTTATCAGGGTGATCAAAAGAAGTTTGTTGAAACGGTAGATGAGTTTCGTCGAAAATATCGAAATACACAAGAATGGAAAGTCTTAAGTCGTTATTATGAAGATTTGAATTATAAATATAAAAAGTAGGCTTTATGAAATATTTGATTTTACTTAATTGTTTATTATTTTCTATGAGTTCATATTCAAAAATTGTAGCACGTGTGATTCATGTCTCTGGTAGTGCCTTTTCTTTTTATGAAAAAAAAGCAGATGGGCTCAAATATGGAAGTAAAATTAAAGACCTTTCGGAGGTTATGGTTGAGGATGGTGCTGCTTTATCAGTAGTTAATCCTAATGGAGACGTCTTCCATATCAATGGAGGAAGTCTAGTGAAATTTTATGAAGGAATTGTAGAGCTTAAAAATGGACATATTTGGGTTAAATCTAAGAGTAAAAAACGAGGTCTTTTTAATACACCAAACTCAGTTGGAGAGTACTCAGAAGGAGAATTTATTTACTCTTTTGATAATATTTCAGCTAAGACCCAGTTACTTGTATTGACGGGAGAGGTGAAGTTTTCTAATGCTTTAGAACCAAGATTATATACAAAAATTAAATCTGGAGAGTTCTCTTTGGTAGATCAAAAATATGAAAATGGCCTTCCACGTCCAGGAACAAAAGTGGGGCTAGATTCGTATAAAAAAATGAAGCAAGTTTTTGCGAATTTTGAAAACTTAGAGAGTAATAAATTTGATTATATGGTGGCAGAAGGTTCTAGCAAGGTACAAAGAGGCATCGCCTCTGTAAATATAAATCCGTCCTCAGAAAAAAAGACAAAAAATCTGAGAAAAAAAGGAAAAGTGATTCGCTTAAAAACTGTAAAAGCTGGAACTCAAAGAAGTCCTGCATCAGTTAGTCCTGTAGAGTATTATAAGAATATGCGTAAAAAAGAGTCTCGAAAGTTTCAGCCAATTAAATCAAATAAAGTTGCGCCCATAAATTATTATGGTGAAAAGTTTAAACCACAAAAGCAGTCAGCTGCGGTTGATTTAAGTATGCCTAGGAAAATTACTTTTAAAAATAAGTCTAAGCAAGAACAAACACAAAGTCAGGATCAAAAAAGGGCCCCTGCCTCCATCGGGTCAAAAACAAAGCTTATTCAAGATTTGCAACGCTCTGGCTTCGAGTCTAGTCTTAACCGAGAGTCTAAGAAAATTCAAAGACATAGTGACGAAGTCAATCATTTGATAGACGAATTAAAGACTTATAAACAAGACTTTCAGAAATCTTATTAAAAAGTGATCCAGTCTGAAATTAATACCGATTCACTATGTAAATATCGGAAAATATGGTACATCTTAAGAAATAATTAAATTCTATGAGGTTCCATTTATGTTTTATTCAGAAGAGCCGGGTCTTACTTATGATGATGTTCTGTTAATGCCATTGTATTCAGATATTCTTCCCCATCAAGTAGATCTTAAAACCAGATTTACAAAAAACATTTGGCTTAATATTCCTATCGCTTCAAGTGCTATGGATACGGTTACTGAGTCTTTAACGGCCATCACAATGGCGCAAGAAGGGGGGATTGGTGTTATTCATAAAAACTTAACTCCTGAACAGCAAGCCAAAGAGGTTGTTAAGGTTAAGCGTTATGAATCTGGAATGATAACAGATCCTATTACAGTATCACCTGATGATTCATTGGCTTATATTAAGCAAAGAATTAAGAAGTTTGGCTTTTCAGCTTTTCCTGTTGCTGATGCATCAGGAAAAATTTTAGGAATACTTACCAACAGAGATATGCGCTATGAAGATAGTGATGAAAAACTTGTCAAAGATATGATGACAACAAAAGAAAACTTAGTTCTTGCTACAAAAGGAATTGATTTGGCAGATGCTAAAAAAATTCTTCATGCTCATCGAATTGAAAAACTCCCTATTATTGATGATGATGAAAAGATTGTAGGTCTTATTACAGTTAAAGATATTGAAAAAGCAATTGCCCATCCTTATGCAAATAAAGATAAGATGGGGCGACTCAGATGTGCCGCAGCTATCGGTGTTGGAGAAAAAGAGCTTGAGCGTGCAAAACTTTTAGTGAAAGCCTCGGTTGATGCTATTGTGGTCGATACTGCTCATGGACACTCAAAAGGTGTCATTGATATGGTTAAGCAAGTGAAAGCTCTTTCTGATGATATAGATGTCGTTGGGGGAAATGTTGCTACCGAAGCTGCCTGCCAGGATTTGATTAAGGCAGGAGTTGATGGAATCAAAGTTGGTATTGGTCCTGGATCAATTTGTACGACTCGAGTTGTCGCCGGTATTGGTGTTCCACAATTACAAGCTTTATTAGATTGTAAAAATAGTTGTATAAAAGCAGGAATTCCTTTTATTGCAGATGGGGGAATTAAATATTCAGGTGATATTGTCAAAGCCTTAGCTGCTGGCGCGGAGACTGTTATGATTGGATCTTTATTTGCAGGTGCTGATGAGACGCCTGGAGATAGAATTATCTATCAAGGACGTGCTTATAAAATGTATCGAGGAATGGGATCATTGGGTGCAATGGTTAAAGGTTCTAAGGATAGATATGGGCAGGGAAGTGTTATTGATGATGAAAAGTTAGTTCCTGAAGGAATTGAAGGACAGGTTCCTTATCGTGGATCTTTGGCCGAAAATATTTATCAATTACTTGGCGGCATTAGGGCCGGAATGGGATATACTGGAGCTAAGACGCTTAAACAATTACGTGAAAAAGCTCAGTTTGTTCGAATTTCTCCAGCTGGCTTAAAAGAGTCACACCCTCATGATGTTAATATCACAAAAGAAGCTCCCAACTACAGATTAAGTTAAGAGGAAAAAGGATTTTCATGAATAATATTTGGATTGTCGATTTTGGTTCTCAGTATACTCAATTGATTACACGAAAATCTCGAGAACTTGGTTATTCATCTTTTATTATGACAATTGATGAATGTTTTGAAAAATTGGAGGCTGGAGCTAAACCTCGCGCTTTAATTTTATCAGGTGGGCCTAATTCTATTTTCGAAGATGAGACAAATTACAGTCAAATTTTTGATTCTAATATTCCAACTTTAGGGATTTGTTATGGGATGCAGTTAATTGCTAATTATTTTGATGGTGTTGTTGAAAGGGGCCTTCAGGGAGAGTATGGGCATGCAAGAGTTCAGGCTGTCAACGGACATGAAATTCCTGGAATTAAAAGTTCAATAAATACTTGGATGAGCCATTTTGATCATGTTAAAGAGGTCCCACAAGGTTTTGTTACAACTTTAAAAAGCGACAATGGGCTTATTGCTGGGATTGAGAATAAAGAAAAGAAAATTATGGGACTTCAATTTCATCCAGAAGTTGAACATACAGAACATGGAAAAGATATTTTAAGACATTTTTTTCATGATGTGGCCAATCTTGAAGAAAACTGGTCTAACGAAATTATGTTGGAAGTTTGCACCAAAGAAGTTGAAGCAGTGAAAGGAAGTAAAGTTCTTTGTGCTTTTTCGGGAGGAGTAGACTCTCTTGTTGCTGCGACAATAGCCCATCGAGTTTTAGGTCAAGATGTTTATTGTTTTTTTGTGGATAATGGTCTTTTAAGGCCGCAAGACTATACTCATATTGAAACTCTTCAAAAAGAAACTGATCTCAATATTGAAGTGATTGATGCTAAAGAATTATTTTATTCTAAACTTGCTGGAGTTAGTGATCCTGAGAAAAAGAGAAAGGCCATTGGTGTAACTTTTATTGAGGTTTTTGAAAAAAAAGTTCATGAGTTTGAAAAAGAGCAAGGTATTAAGTTTGACTATCTTTTGCAAGGAACTTTATATCCAGATGTCATTGAGTCAATTTCTCCTCATAAAAAAGGAGGAAAGTCTGTAACGATAAAGTCCCATCATAATGTTGGAGGATTACCTGAGAGGATGAAATTAAAACTCTTAGAGCCATTAAAACTTTTATTTAAAGATGAGGTAAGACAATTAGGTGAAGCTGTACAGCTAAAACATCATTGGGTGCATAGACATCCCTTTCCCGGACCGGGGATTGGAGTACGTATTCTTGGAGAAGTTTCCCCCCAAGCAGTTAAAAAAGTACAAGATTCAGATCAAATTCTTTTCGAAGAATTACATGGTCAAAGTTTATATGAAGCCTGTTGGCAGGCCTTTACTGTTTTATTGCCAGTTAAAACGGTCGGAGTCAAAGGAGATGCTAGGGCCTATGAAGAAGTTATCTGTATTAGAATCGTAAACTCTACGGATGGGATGACTGCAACTTGGACTGACTTACCTCATGAGTTTTTGGCCAAAGCTTCTGCTCGAATTACGAATGAGGTCGCAGGTATAACAAGAGTTGTTTACGATATTACTTCAAAGCCTCCTGGGACGATTGAGTGGGAGTAAGATTCCTCTAAAACTTGGCAAAAAACTTTATTTTCTTTAAAAAAAATGATTTTTGTTGATAAAAATTTTTGTTGACCAACTCAGATAACTATCTGAATTCTCTTCAAATAAGTATAAAAACAAAAAATGATCTTTGGCCTATTTGCTTTGGGTATATAATATGACCAACGCCAAACGAGCTCTTAAGTTGTACGTAAGTAGGAGGACTAAGATGCTTGAAAATGAAATCCTGCTCGATACTCTTCGAGATGAATACCCTGAAGAAGTGACTGAAGTTATTTATAATTGTCAGTTTATGGGAAAAAATTATTTAGACGTAGATGGGCTAAATGCTCGACTGCGTGCTCTAAGAATTTTAACTTTTAATGAAAGATTAACTGAAGATGATTGGTATGAACTTGTCTATGAGTTAGCACCAGACATATACGATGAGTTATCCTACGGTAAATTATCGGCTTAACGATCTCGAATGAGGGCCTTAAGTTTTAAGGGGTCTTATTAGGCACAAGAAGGTTCTTGTGCCTAATTTTTTAGAATGTGTATCCGAGATAAAAATTTAAAAGTGTTAGATTCGTTTTATCATGTGACTCCACGTCACCACTTTGTTCCAGCATTGCTACGGTACTAGCTAGTCCAACCCAGTCTGTGCCTAGAGTAAAATTATCCCATTGCCATTGATTTCCAATTTTAAAAGATATACCAATATCAGAAAAATCAGTACTTTCTGTACCAATTAAGTCTCGAGTAGAACTGCCAAAACTATAATGATAAGAAACAGAATTTATGCGAGTTTGTTTTCTGTAATAAATCTCTGGTTTGTAATAAAAAGAGTTCGAGACGTACTTTTTTAAACCTGCTGAAAGAGCATATCCTTCACCGTCTTTATTCCAGACTTTGTCGACTTCGTCGCCAGTAGTTTCGTTATTGTATGAAGCAAGAGCGTGGAATTGAAGTGATAAAACTGTATTAATATCCAAAAAATAGCCTAATTCGAGTGAGGTTGAATTTGCTTCAAAAGTATTCCCAACAAGCCCGACATTAAGAGTTGTTTTTTTTCCTTCTCTATTTTTCATGGACTCATAGGTAACCACTTGTTCGTACGGCTTTTTTATTTTTGTTGATATTTCTGCCTTAAGGTTTTTTTTCGTTGTTGTTTCTTGTGCGGCTGAGGCACTAAAGTTTAGGCAACTAAGGGTTATCAAACATATGGATAGATACTTTGGTCTCATTTCTTCTCCTCGATTTATAGGTTTAATAGTGTAGCTATTTACATTATAAGAGGAAGTTGTGAGCCGCATTATAGGAGAAGAAGCAATTACATATGTTGTTCATTTATTTTTCAAAAAAAATATAGAGTTATTTCAACAACTTAGGCTGCAAGCCTAGAGGGTTTAACTGGAAAAAACGTGTTAAAAATGGCATAAATAAAGGACATACACACTTTTGAGAAGAGGCTTATGAAAAATCCTTATTTATACCCTGAAATGAATCTTGCCCAAAATCATAAAGACAGTTTTGTTCATCTGCATTTGCACACCCAGTATTCATTACTTGATGGTGCTTTACGCTTAGATGATTTGTTTGAAAAGGCCAAAGAATATAAGATGCCTGCCATCGCAATGACAGATCATGGAAATATGTTTGGAGCGATAGATTTTTATACAAAGGCAATTGAAAATGGAATTAAGCCTATCTTGGGTTCAGAAGTTTATTTTACTCCAGGTTCAAGATTTGATCGAAGAGCTCCAAAGAATAGTAAAACTCTTTCTTCTCAAGATGAGGTAGAGGGAAAGCATCAAATACATCATCTTGTCTTGTTATGTAAAAATAAAAAAGGTTATGAGAACTTATGTAAGTTATTATCTGTAGCTTATCTTGAAGGCTTCTATTATAAGCCTAGAATCGATATTGAGCTTTTAAGAGAATATTCTGAAGGGTTGATTGCAACAACTGCTTGTTTAAAGGGAGAGGTTGCTTTTAACTTTTTTACAAATCAAGATGATAAAGCTCATACCGCCATTCAAAAATTAAATGAAGTCTTTAAGGATGATTTTTACTTAGAAATTCAGCGTCATGGTCTTGAGGAAGAAAAAGTTTATGACAAGATTATTGACTATGCTAAAGAGCACAACATTAAGCTTGTTGCGACCAATGATTGTCATTATTTAACCCGAGATGATGCTGCAGCCCAAGAAGTTTTACTTTGTGTTCAGACGGGTAAAACTTTTATGGATGAGAAAAGGATGAAGCTTACAACAGATGAGTTTTATTTTAAGTCATCTGAAGAAATGCGAACAGCTTTTAAGGATCTACCTGAAGCTTGTGATCATACTTTAGAAATTGCAGATAAGTGTAATGTGGAAATAACCTGGCATGATGAAGAAGGTAAGCAAGTGTATCATTTACCTGATTTTGACAAGCATATTGATACAGGGGAGAACACCGAAGAATACTTTAAAAGGATGGCCAAAGAAGGTCTGGAAAGACGATTTAAGGGACCACATTTTCGTAAACTTGTTTGTTTAGATAATTGGGAGCAAGAATTAAAGCCCCAATACTATGCAAGACTTCAGACGGAAATTGATACTATTTTACAAATGGGGTTTCCTGGATATTTTTGTATCGTCTCGGATTTTATTCAATGGTCAAAAGAAAACGGTATCCCTGTTGGTCCAGGACGGGGCTCAGGAGCAGGGTCTTTGGTTGCCTATGCTTTAGATATAACAAATATAAATCCTCTACCTTATAATTTGCTCTTTGAAAGATTTATTAATCTTGAGCGTATTTCAATGCCTGACTTTGATGTTGACTTCTGTCAAGATCGTAGACCTGAGGTGATTGATTATGTTACTCAAAAATATGGCGAAGAAAATGTAGGACAAATTATTACCTTTGGAAAGCTTCAGGCCAAAGCCGTTATTAGAGATGTTTCTAGGGTTCATGGGCTTCCTTATGCAGAGACGGATGCTTTAGCCAAACTTATTCCTGATGAGCTTGGCATTACTTTAGAAAAAGCTTTGGAGATGGAGCCTAAATTAGTTGAGCTTACCGAAAAAGATCCAAAAATAAGAAGAATCATTCATATATCGCGAAGATTAGAAGGTTTATTAAGACATGCTTCTATTCATGCAGCAGGTGTTATCATTACTAATGAACCATTAGTAAAATATTGTCCTTTGTATAAGGGAAGAGAAGGCGAGCAGGTTGTCCAATTTGATAAAGATTTTTCAGAACAAATCGGACTGGTTAAGTTTGATTTTCTTGGTTTAAAAACTCTGACCGTAATTCAAAATGCAGTAAATTTTATCAGAAGAGATTTTGATGAAAACTTTGATATTGAGTCTATTGATGATGAAGACCAAGAGGTTTATGACTATATTTCCGAAGGAAAAACCACAGGAGTTTTTCAACTAGAATCTTCTGGAATGAAAGATTTGTGTTCGAGGCTACAGCCAGGAACGATAGATGATATTACCGCGATCAATGCATTGTATCGTCCAGGTCCAATGGGGCTTGGAATGCACGATGAGTTTATTGAAAGAAAATTTGGCCGTAAAGAAGTTGATTATTTTTTTGAAGGGGAAAAAAGTTTAGAGCCAATCTTGCAAGACACCTATGGGATTATTGTTTACCAAGAGCAGGTTATGAACATCGCAAGAACAGTTGGTGGCTATTCGTTAGGTGAAGCGGATATGCTCAGACGTGCCATGGGGAAGAAGAAAGAAAAAGAAATGGTTCGGCATCGTGGAATCTTCTTAGAAGGAGCAAAAGAGCGTGGCTATGATGTAAAAAAAGCAGAGGAAATCTATGACCTAATGGCCGAATTTGCTAAATATGGCTTTAACAAGTCCCATGCTGTTGCGTATGCTGTTATTGCTTATCAAACAGCCTTTTTAAAACGCTATTATCCAGCTTGTTTTTTCGCAGCTTTACTTGGCACTGAAATGAATAACACAGACAAGGTCACGATGTATATTAATGATGCTCGTGAAATTGGAATTGAAATCTTACCGCCTGATGTTAATGAGTCTTTATTTTTATTTAATGTTATTGAGAATAAAATCCGTTTTGGTATGGGGGCCATTAAAAACGTAGGAAGTGGACCTGTTGAAGCCATCATTACAGAAAGAGAAAGCAATGGACCTTTTACTGGGTTTATAGATTTTTGCGAGCGTGTGAGTATGCGTTCAGTAAATAAAAGAGTATTGGAGTCATTAATAAAAGTTGGTGCTTTTGATGACTTTGAACAGATGAATAGAGCTTCTTTACTAGAGAATATGGAAACGATTGTTGCTTATGCATCTAAAAAACAAGAAGAAAAATCCTTAGGCCAAGCAAATTTGTTTGATATGGGAGAGAGCGAAGAGAGTAAAGAAGAAATGCTTAACCTTGGAGAAGTTTCGGACTTTGAGGATAAAGAAAAATTAGGTTATGAGCAACAGTTATTAGGAATTTATGTTTCAGGACATCCATTAGATAAGTTTGGAGATATATTAAATGAGTTAGTTTCTATGCCGATTTCGGAAATACATCAATTACCTAAAATGGCCAAACCCGAGTTTGATTTTAGAAATAGAGGTGCTCAAAAGAATGACCCCTCTAAGAGAAATATGACTATTGCAGGAATGATAAGTGAAAAGAAAGTTATTATGACCAAAAAAGGTGATAAAATGGCTTTTGTAACGATTGAGGATTTGAGTGGGAAAATAGAGTGTATTTTCTTTCCTAAAGCGTATATGGAAAGTTTCGAGATCTTAGAATCGGATGAACCTATTGTGTTAAGTGGCTATGTACGTCTATCGGATGATAGAAGAAGCTTTTATGTGAATAAGATAAGATTATTAACAGATGAATCTGATGAGCGGGTATCAGCGGTAAGAATTACTGTGAATACTAATGGACTTAATGATTTTACCTTGCCAAAATTAAAGCAAGTGCTTTTAAGCTTTAGGGGAAGTGTTCCTGCTCATATAATATTTGAAGCCAGTGAAGGCAGAGCGAAGTTGAATTTAAGTGAAAACTATCTCATAAATCCAACACCTCAAATGGCAGCACGAGTAAATGAGCTATTGAGTGATAACTCTGTTAGCTTTATTGTTGATGGTAAATTAGAACGTCCAACAATTAATTAAAAGGACTATTAAGATGAAATGGATTTTATTATTATGTTTTTTAGTGTCTTCTCCAAGTTTTGCAGCAAAGTTTATTAAAGGTAATGGATCTTTTATTTCAGCCGCTGGTGATCATCACGAATTTGTTAAAGAGCAGTTAATTCATGAAGCTATTTTAAGTATTGTCTCAAAAGAGTTAGAAAACTTAGGTTTGAATAAAGAGTTATTTTGGCAAAAATATGAGGAAGCCCTTAATGAGCGTTTTGATGGATTAGAAAATTCTCTTAAATCAAGTCTTAAGATAACTGACGATGCTTCGGCTAGACAAAAAAGAAACTTTTCAGAGCAATTAAGACGTAAAAAGCTTGTTTTTAGAAAGTCTTTTATGAATATGCATAAAATGTTGCCTAAATTTGCTATAAAAAAACTTTCTCGTTCGTCTAAAAATCCGAATTATAGATATATAAGATTGGAAGGAACTATTGATACTCAGTTGTTAACCAAGACTTATTATCGATTAGTTCAAGGAAAAAAGCGTTCGGATTATGGAAGTCTATATGTAAAGACAAATTATGATTTTGTCGGTTTAAACTACGTTGAACTTGGTATTGAAAATGAAAATGACTTTGAAGGTGAAATCACTAAAAATTGGATTGACTGGTTTAGTCGAAACAAGCCCATAAACATAACTAATATTGAAATTCTAAATGAGGCTAAAGAAGACAGATTAGCCGAGTTTTTGAAACAACCGACAGAAGAAATGTTGAGTCAAGTTCCTCAAGAATTTTTAAATTCTTTATTATTAGAAATTGAAGTTACAATTGAAAAGAAGAAGTTTAATAAAAAGCTAAATTCTTTTAGCTTTGAGTACATGGGATATGCCTATATTAAAGATTTAGAGACAAATATTGTTTTGGGGACATATAAGTTTAGACCTTCACATAAACAATATAGAATCACTGCAGGGGTTAATATTGCCAATTTAGTTGCGAATCATGTCTACCAGATGGCCATTGGTTCATTTCCTCGAATTAATAATACCATTAAAGAAACAACACCTGTTTCCCAAATACAAAAACTTGTGATCACCAATTTTAAAAATACAGGAGAGCTTAATCGTTTTATTGAATTAGTTGAGTCTAGAGGTCTGAAATTTTCTATTCGCGCGGAGTTAGAATCAATTAATGAGAAGAATGCTCAGGTTTTAATGTATTATGATGGTGAATCAAGTGATGCAAAAACATTTTTACTTTCACTAGAAGCGGCAAAAAAAGACCTATCTTATGATTTAATTGAAAGAGGTCCGGTGCTTGGTATAAAATTTAAGCAAGTTACTGAAAGTCTTTAATGCATAAGGATAGAAATTTTGTCAGTAAAACAATTTAGCTTTTTATTAAGTTTTATATTTTTTTTAGCCGCTTGTACCAACCAACCTGTTCGTAGAAGAGGAACAGGATATGTTCAAAGGTCGGCAAAACCATCTTCGAATGGTACAGATCAGTTTTTTAGTCCAGTAAAAAAGAAAATAGCTTTACTTAAATTATTTAATGAATCACCTTTTGGTAAAGAAGACTTGGCCATCACTGCGACGGAAGAGCTGCGCAGAGAAATTTCACGCACTAAAGATTATATTATTGATCCAGAAGCTAGTAATCTTTTTGGAAGTTCTAAGGAAATCTATTCTGGTGGGGGACTTAAATTGGCCCAACTCTCGCGTAAGGCCAAGCTCTCTGGAGTTAATCTTGTTGTTTTTGGAAGAATTTCTCAGGCAAGAGTCAGACAAAAAGCGGATGAAATTGGTTTTGTAAGAAAAACGAAATCATATGCTGAGTCTATTGTGGAAATAAGAGTTTTTGATGTGGTGGCCAATAAAGAAATCTTTTCAGAGAAGATGAACGGTAATATTAATGACTCATCTTTTCGCTTTTTTATGAGTCAAAGAGATGCTCATGTTAGTTATCGACGAGGTCTTTTGAGATACTCTGTAAAAGTAGCGGTGAGACGATTTATACCAAAACTTGTTAAGTTGGGAGAAAAACTAGATTGGACGGGAAGAGTCGCTAGAATTATTGGCTCTAAAGTTTATGTAAATGCAGGACNAAAATCAGGCTTAAACGTTGGAGATATTCTAAAAGTTATGACAGAAGGCCAAGAAATATATGATCCCGAGTCTGGAGCTCTTTTAGGTGTTAGTAAAGGCGAAGTTAAAGGAACATTAGAAGTCATTGACTATTTTGGCCCTGATGGAGCTGTTACAATCTTGCACTCCGGTGGATCGGTGACTGAGGGTGATTTTGTTCAACTTTACTAGTCTTAGATTGACAGTTATTTTCAAAGCTTAATTTCTATCACTAAATAAATTTTTTTCTTTAGACATCGAGACATTTCAGTAAGTTAAACCATGTAAATAATTCATTGCGCGATTAATTTCTGGATACTTTTTAGGGAGTAAGTATAATCCTAAAAAAAATTCGGGTTAAGGATGTGTATGCAAAGCTTTCAAAAATCAATCTTCTTTTTTATCGCAATATGTTTGGTGACTTCCTGTGCTCAACGTTTAAATAATTCTGAAGGTGAACTAATAGCACAAAATTTTGAGCAAAAAATACCAGATCAAAAACTAACGATTGCTCAGCAGCTTCAAACAGATCTGATAAAGTTGAAAAAAGATTCGGCGCCAGATAAATACTCAACAATAACTCTTATTTTTCTAGTTAAAGAAGATGTCCAAGCTTCTATAAAAAACCTTGTCGAGGCTGGTGGAAAACTACTCTATGATCCCAACCAAGGAGTAGGCTCCACAATTCCTTTTTATATAGGAGAACTGACTCCTGAACTTATTTTAGATAAAGAACTTATAGAGTCACTTGATTTGAAAGCTGCAAGTTTTGATAAGGAGTTTGAAAATATTTCTCTGGTTGAGCAGAAAGAGGAAGGGTTAAAGCTGGACCCTACAAGATTTATTCCTACTGATTCTGTTGGTATTGATAAACTCACTCAAAGAGAAAACTTAGGAGAGGGAGTTACGATTGCTGTGTTGGACACAGGGGTTGATGCTTCCCACCCTGCTTTTGATAATAGAGTTGTTTATATGTATGATGCAACTTTAAGTTCTCGAATCAATGTTCAAAAGCTTGAAACAATTACTAGCGAGTTTGAAGCCGTATTAAATCAAGAAGGTTTTAACAAAGAAAAAAGTCAAAGTATCAGTTTACACGAATCAATTATCCAAGATGCTGATGAGATCTATTATGGTTTTTTTGATTTAGATCGAACAGAAATTAAAAGAAAAAATCTTCTAGCTGTTGTTAGAGTTAAGGGAAATGAGCAACGAATTTTTGTTGATTTAAATCAAGACTATAAGATCGACTCCAAGCAAGAGATTCAAGGGAAAATTGATTATAATAAAACGACAAAGATGAATCGATTAGAAGGAATGATTAATTTTCCAAACCGCAATAACATTATTCGATATCCCGTGATGCTAGAGCAGGAGGATAATGAAATCTATTTGAGCTTAGGAGAAACAGCTGGATCACATGGGAGTCATGTTGCTGGGATTGCAGCGGCTAATGATCCTAAGACTAATCTTTTAGGTGCGGCTCCAAAAGCAGATATTATGAGCTTAAGAGTTTGTGATAGTGGTTGCTCGTACACTTCGATTGTAAGAGGATTATATAAGGCTTTTTATAATGGTAAAGTTGTTCCAGATGTTGTGAATATGTCTTTAGGCTCTCATGAAAAGTATAATAAAGATGTTTTTTCTTATGTCTTTAATGATTTAGCAGCAAAGTTTGGGACTGTTTTTTTTATTTCAGCTTCAAATAGTGGTCCTGGATTTAGATCTTTAAATCATTTTGGAAATAGTGGACCAATGATAATGGTAGGAGCTAATGTTTCTAAAAAAACATGGCAAGCTCAATATAATCTTCNAAGTGGAGCTGAGGTTGAGGATGAAAATTTACTTTTTTTTAGCTCACTAGGACCAAGTTATACAGGAGAGATGAAGCCAAATATAGTTGCTCCTGGTGGGGCCATTGCAAGTGTTGAGGCTGCGAGTAGTTATATGGCACAAATGAATGGAACTAGTATGTCATCTCCTCTCGCAGCTGGTGCTTTTGCAGCTGTTTTAAGTGAGCTAAAAAAAGAAACACCTGAGGTATTTAGCGAGATTGAAAAAATTCGCGCATTAAATATGGAAGGCCAAGTTCGCAGTCAAGGGACATTACTTCCTTACGTGTACGCGATGAGAGATTCTTTACAAAATAGTGCAAAAGAGCTTAAAAATTTAAGTCGGGCACAACAAGGATATGGTCTTATTCAAGTTGATAAAGCGAAAAGCTTACTTGAAAAATATCTGACAGAGCTTAATCAGAGGGAACGTGATTATGTGGAAGTTGTGATTAACGATTATAAAAAATCTTATGAAAGAGAATTAGAGCAAGAAGAGATTAAAAAATTTAACCTCTCATTGGGCTTAGATGGAGAAAGAAGTAAAGAGTCTCTGGCCCGGTTTATTGCCCAAGGGCTTGATGTCACCTTAACTAGAGTTGAGATTTTATCTACAACAGGAGATGTTGAAGTTGTTGCTAAAGAAGAGATAACTCAATATTTTTCTATTGTAGAGCAGGGAAATGCAGGATTAAAAGCGACCCAATCTCATGTGCCTTTGAATAATGGCCGAAAAACTGGCTTTTTTACATATCGAAACCTTAAAAAGATGGAAACAGGGAAAACTTATCTTGCTCATTATACTGTTTCATCTGGTGGTATTAAGCAGACGGATATTTTGGATGTTGTACATAGGCCTTTAGAATTTGGCGAAGATGCAAAAATTGAAATGAAAAATCAAAAGATTAAGTTAGGGTCCTTCCATCGTTACCCTATTAAGGTCAGTAAAAATATGAATGAGCTAGTTATCCTTTCAGATATAATAAGTCATGATGGAAGAGTTTTTGTTCAGCTCTATGATCCAACTGGAAAAGAAAGACTTTTTGATTATAGTCAAAAAGCTCCTATTTTAGATTCTAAAGATACAGGAGTTGGAATTAGTACAATCACGGAAGGTGAGGTCTTAACTGGAACGTGGGAAATTACAGTTTCTAGTGTGTCGAGTACATGGTTTAGTGAAGCAGAGTATGACTTAAATGTTTACGCCAAAAGGTTTGGCTTTGGTACTGATCAGGTTATTGTTACAGATGAGACGAATCTATCTTTGTCTGTTGTTCACGACAAAGAAGATAAAATAACAGCTATTTATTCAAATATTAGGGAGTATAATGAGCACACACTTCCAGTAAAAGCTGGGTTTGTTTCGATGCATCCTTTAACAATACCGAAGGGGTATCAAGGAAAGGTTGAAATTACGACAACTGAAGCCGATAAAAAGCCCTATTATGGCCAATTAATTACAAGCTTATTCATTAAAAATGGTGATGAGTATGAGATATATACAGGTCCGTATAAACCTTTAGGAAACGGATTCCTCCTGCCGACTCCAAGTGCAAGTTCTGAAAAACTTTATTTTGGTTATAAAACGATGGTTAATTATGATTTTGAAGCCGAAGACAAGTTTACCGAAGAAATTCAGGTAAGAGTGGCCTATTCGACTGATAAAAAAATAGATTTAGCTGTAAGCTTATCACCAGTGTATGGCAGAAATATGAGTACGCTTAAAATTAATAAAGAAGAGGGAAATACAAATAAATTTATTTTTGACCTTATTGTGAGTGATGGCTCTTTTGAAAGTTTTCAAACCCTTGATGGAAAACAATCAAGAAACCTGAATGCTAGAAATGAGAGTAAAATTGAAGTTATAGTTGAATAATTTATCTAATTTGAGCTAAAGGAATACTAAAAATACTTTAGCTCGTTGATTTTATCTATTTTAGATGTTTCATTGTGTTTTTTTATTTTTGCTAAATAGATATCAGTACAATCTTTTAATGCATTAAAACTCTGCCCTGACTTTATGCAGGACTTTAGTTCAGCCAAAATTTTAATTCTTTTATTAACATCCTTTCTTAGCCTTTCTTTATCTTCTTTAGGAATAGGTTTTGTAAGATCTTCCTTTTGGGCAAAAGAATGTATACTAAAAGTTAGAATAAAGATGGTCATTAATTTATTTATCATCTTTTACTTCTCCTTCAAAATAATACAGTCTTTGTAATAACTTAGTGTAAAAAATTTCAGGATCAACTTGAGTGGCTTCTTTAACAAATCTATCAATACAT